>CBDVAV010000456.1:0-4464 GCA_965372055.1 uncultured bacterium
CATCAGGCACTATTTGAATTATTTGCTTAAATATGCTATGCACTTATCTATTTCCCTTATATAATTGTCAATAGATCTTTTTAACTCGGTATTATCTTCTTCTACTGATATAGTATTTACAATTTTACTAATATTATTTTTATTTTGAAAGTTACTTAATTGTTCGTCTCTAGTTTTAATGATATTCTTAAGCTCTGAGTTTTCATTTCTCAGTATTGATAATTCTTCTTTTAAGTTTTTGAATTCTCCAAGTAGCAGGTTTAGCTTTCTTTCTAAGGATGTGAATTCTGTTATAACTCTGTCCTGATTCATTTATTTTCTAATAGTAGCTTTTAATTCATTTTCGAAAGCATTCATCAACCTGTTCATCACTTTATCAATAATCTTATCTGTTAAGGTCTTTTTCTTATCTTGAATAAGAAAACTCATTGCATAAGCTTTCTTATTTTCGCCAATGTTTTTACCCTCGTATACATCGAAAACACTTATATCTTTCACGAGGTAAGTTTCACGTTGTTCTGCCACTTCCTTTATTTGTTCGAAAGAAATATCCTTATCAATTAACAATGATAAATCCCTTCGGACTTCCGGAAATTTAGAAACCTCTTCAAACACTATATTATCATTTGTCTTACTCAAAAGCAAATCCCAATTTAAGTCTGCATAATATATTTCTTCATTTATGCCGATTTTTTTCAAAATGGGAGGATTTACCTTGCCGAGTTTTCCAAAAATATTTTCACCGATAGATAATTTCAATCCATAATGAAATGGATCTTGATGGTCGGGATGGCCAGATATATTCTTTTTCAGCATCCTTCGCAATACCAAAGCTACATAATTGTACAGGTCATGAAATTGTATATTCTTTTCATTTACAGACCAATGAGGTTTACTTTTATTTCCGGTCATATACAAACACAAGTGGTTGTGTTCTTGGTATCCACTTTTAAGTTTTTGATAAGTCTTTCCAAACTCAAAGAATTTCAGATTACTTTGCTTCCGGTTTAGATTGTATGCAATGGCTTCCAATCCGGAGTAAAGCATAGTTTGTCGCAATACGCCAAGATCTTCGCTGAGCTTGTTTAATATTACAACATCGTTCTCAGGTTTGAGGTAATTTGATTCTTCAACGTAGTCTGGCTTTGTAAGCGAATTGGTCACTATTTCGTAAAATCCATTGCCTGCCAACATGGCGGAAATCTTTTGTTGGGACTTATCTGGATCAACGATGGGAAACTCAGCCATGTAACTTGAACTAAAATTGCCTGGCAGTTCCACATTATCGAATCCATATATTCTCAAAATTTCTTCTATAACATCGGCTTCACGTTGAACGTCAACCCTATATTGAGGAACGCTGGCAATAAAACCATTAGGATTCGATTCCTCCGTTTTGATATCCAGATCGTTCAGGATTTCAAATATGGTTTTTTTAGGTATCTTTTTCCCAATCAGGCGATCTATGTTTTTGTATTTAACCACCACCTGATAATCTTCAATTGGAACAGGGTAATTATCCAAAATATCGGAACTTATCATACCTCCAGCAATCTCTTGAATGATAAGAGCAACTCTTTTTAATGCATAGACAGTAAGGTTAGGATCGGTTCCTCTTTCAAACCTATAAGATGCATCGGTTTTCAGTCCATGATACTGGGCCGTTTTGCGTATATATTCAGCAGAAAAGTAGGCTGATTCCAGGAAGACCGAATTGGTTTTACTCGTTATCCCAGATCCGATACCCCCGAATACACCAGCAATGCACATCCCTTCTTTCTCGTTACAGATCATGAGGTCGCTAGCTTTTAACTTCCTTTCTTTTTCATCCAGGGTAGTAAACTTAGCATTGGCGGCCAAAGTTTTGACTATTACTTTTTTACCTGTGATTTTATCAGCGTCAAAAGCGTGCAGTGGTTGGCCGGTCTCGTGAAGTACAAAGTTCGTGGCATCAACAATATTATTTATCGGGACCTGGCCAATTGCGATTAATCTGGATTTCAGCCATTCTGGGGAATCTTTTACTTCAATACCAGAAATTGAAACGGCTGAATACCGTGGACACCCTTTTGTATCTTCAACCTCTAAAGTTATTTCATTCCTTGTTTCGTCAACTTTAAAACTTTCCACTGATGGCCATTGGACTTCTCTCTTAAGTACCGCTTTTAAATCCCTGGCCACCCCCAGATGAGAAGTAGCATCTGCTCTATTTGGTGTTAGCCCAATTTCAATAATATAATCTGTACTGAAATCAAAATATTCTATAGCTGGTATTCCGGGCTTCAAATCAGTTTCCAAAACCATGATGCCTTCATGTTCAGTACCGATACCTATCTCATCTTCAGCACAAATCATCCCTTCGGAAAATTCCCCCCTTATTTTCGCTTTTTTAATTTTAAATGCTTCTCCACCTTTCAGATAAAGGGTTGTGCCAACAGGTGCCACGATCACTTTTTGTCCAATCTCAACATTGGGGGCACCGCATACAATATGAGGTGGCTCGCCATTTCCAATATTTACAGTGGTTACTCTTAATTTGTCAGCATTGGGGTGTTGGTGGCAAGTTAGTACTTCTCCAATAATAAGGCCTTTCAATCCACCCTTAACAGGCTCCATTGGCTCAATGCTTTCGACTTCCAAACCTGTAGCCGTGAGTATATCGGCAATCTCTTCAACAGATTGATCTAGTTCAATGTATTCTTTTAACCAGTTGAATGAAATTTTCATTAAATATCCTTGATTTGGGTCAGTTTTCGCTAATCAGCAAAAGTAAACATTTCAACCTGCCAGCATTCATTTCATGGGAGTTTTTAATAAATTTTTTCTCCAGCTTTTATCGGGGTTTCCAGAAGGTTATCAGGTGGAGGGAAGGGACAGCTATATCCTTCAACATATGCACAATATGGGTTATAGGCAAGGTTGAAGTCCAAAGTAAGAAAATCACCTCCCGAGTACTCAACATCAAGATAGCGGCCGGCTCCATATGTTTCCTCTGTAGAAGTTTGATCGGCAAAGGCCAAGAACAATTTGCCGTCAAATGGTTCATACATTTCAAGGATTAATAGGTGATTGGTTTTGCCACCCAGTTCAAACTCTGCTATTCCAAAATTTTTATAAGCTTTTGTTTGATCATCGTTAGTACCTAGTGTTATTACTTCTTTTTTATCCGAAAGCGAGAGACGAGCTTTTACTTTGTAATCTGGATCAGGTTGAAAATAGGTCAGACCTTTAAAACTTTCCAAGTGTTTGGCAAATGGCGATTCGCTGTTATATTTAAAGAAAACATCTTTTTCTGCCCTAACGGTAGCAATTCTTTCAATATATTCCTCCCTTGACTCCCCTCCGCTAAATGAATAAAACAGAATTAAGGCTATGATGGCAGCCAGTAAAATAAAAATTATCGTGTTTCTTTTCATGATAAATAAATTACCAAACACAAAGGTCTATAGATAATTCTGATCTGCAAAACTAAAAAAACCTTGATCGGTAAATATCAGATGGTCAATGACAGGCATTTCCAATAATTTTCCTGCTCCCTTTAGCTTGGCGGTGAGTTTAATATCTGCCTCCGAGGGTTTAAGGTTTCCGCTTGGATGGTTGTGCACCAAAATAATTGAACTGGCATGATTATCCAGTCCGTATTTAAAAATTACCTTTGGGTCGGCCACCGTGCCTGATATTCCTCCAGTGCTGATCTGAATCTTTTGCACAACGTAATTAGCCCTGTTTAAAAGTACTAACCAAAATTGCTCAAGTTTCTGGTCGAGCAGGGCAGGTTTCATTTCATCATAAACATTTTGGGAGCAAGAGATTTTGATCCTCTTTTCCTGATGGGTTTCTTTTCTACGGCGACCTAATTCGAGTGCACTTACAATACTTATGGCCTTGGCTTCTCCAATACCTTTAAATTTCATCAGTTCTTTTACCGAAAATTTTGCCAGTGAATTAAGATTGTTTTTAGCATCATTGAGAATAATCTTTGCCAGGTCCACGGCGCTAATTGATCGGGTTCCTGATCCAATCAGGACTGCAATTAATTCTGCATCAGAGAGTACTGATTTTCCCTTGTTCAATAACTTTTCGCGGGGCCGGTCTTCCTCTGCCCATGATTTGATTTTTAAAACAGGTTGATAAGGCTTGTCTTTCATATATCTTTTTTTCAATAAAAAACCCTACAGACCAAAGGTCAGTAGGGTTAGTTTAAAGTTTAGGTTAATTTTCTAGCTCAAGCCATTCACGTATTTTGCAAGCCTTGATTTATTATTGGCAGCTTTATTCTTATGGATGATATTGTTCTTAGCTAATCTATCAACCATTCTGGTGGCTTGTTTCAACAATTCCTGTGCTTCAGTCTTATCATTAGTTTCCAACAATTTTTTGATCATTGTTCTTGATGACTTTAACTGATACTTGTTCCTTTCTCTACGGACTTCGCTAGATCTTATTCTTTTTAATGCTGACTTA
>CBDVAV010000457.1:0-4457 GCA_965372055.1 uncultured bacterium
GACTTATTATGGCAATACATTAATAACAAGTACTTATTATCATTTAGCTACATCTGCTGATAGTCAAAAAAAAGGAGGAAATAAGAAGAAAAGAAAAAAAAGGAAAAAGAAGGAAGTAAAAATACCCAGTAACTAATTAAATGGATATAAATAACCACCCTATAATTATATTAAAGGAACTTGAAAAAGCACACAGAAATTTCAGTAAAGCTATATTGTTATTTAGTCACTTCAGATATAATAAAGCAAAAAAGAAGACTGATAGAAAGTATTTTGAGATTAAATCAATTGATATAACCAAAAAATGGCTAATGGAAGAACTCTCTAAGTTGGAGAATGAATGGGAACTAGCATTTCACTCCAAAGTTACATTTGAAAACAGAGAAATTGCACACATTCCGTTTGTAGATTTTCAATTCTCTGAACTTAATTCACTAGTTATTAATTATTTGAAACATCAAATTGAGGTTGAACACAATTTTGAAGCCAATAATTTTATAAGAAAAATTTTCTTGAATCTTCACCTGTTTCAAAGTGGAAGATCTTTCCATGGTTACAGTCCTTGCTTAATAAGTGATTCGGAATGGATTAAATGGATGGGATCTCTCTTGCTCTTAAATGAAAAAGGCAAATTTAAGAATATGGTTGATGACCGGTGGATAGGTCATCGACTTATTTACGGTCATGCTGCTTTGAGATGGAGTGAAAACACTGAGGATTATTTGCAGTCACCTTCCTATAGAGGAAAAATTTTCGAATTGTTATCCGATAATTAGAGGTTATTGTATTCCTTCGAAAAACTTTGAAACGGTTATGTCGTGGACATCTAGCCCAAATAACAAGTTTCCAACTTCCTTTTTATCCGCCGAAGCTTTAGCGAAGGTTGGGCTAATTTCCCATTTCATCCATACGTATTTATAACCTGTTTTATATGTATTTGTACCTATAAGAAGACAAAACTGATTTTAATCATTATATATTGTTATAATAAATGATTAAATTTTATTCTTTAAAGCCATTAGCAATGTCAGAATGTATTGAATGTGGAGCTTATACGAAGTTCGAAGGCAAACTTTGTAAAGAATGCTACTACAAGAAAAAAGGGGAATCGAAAGGAAATGGTGCTCCTAAAAACCTTAGCTCTGAATGGACCAACAACCTCATCAAAGGGCGAAAAGCCGAAACACTTGTTGAAGAACTCTTCTTAAAACTAGGCTTCCAAATTTTTAAATACGGCATGGAAAACACCATTTCAGGTATTATAGACATATTAAAAGGAGTAAAAGATGAAATGGCCAATGAGATTAGACGAATGCCAGTTCTTGCTGTAAATAAAGAAGGGCATGCGCATTTCATAGAAATCAAGCTCAGAAAAAACAACCAAAGGATATATAATGGAAGTTGAATTTGATCCAACTACAGTAAAGTTCATTTTAGATACTTTTAAGGAAGCTCTTAGAGGTTACAAAAATTTTGAGCAATGGTTACTTGATGGAAATAGGAAATATGATCCACTAAGTAAATCCGTTAGCAAATATTCAAGTCGATTGATGTCACGGTATGGATTTGTTAGAATTTTTAGCATGCAAAAACCTATTTCATTAAAAAGACTCTTGGTAAACGTAAACATTCTTGAAAAAATAACTGCGAATATTGGTTCCTCTGTTGAGCAATTGGAAAAATTCTTTGAAAAGGACGCTCGTGGATTCGGTACCATTATTAAAACAACTGATGGGTTAGAGGTAATTGAAGAATTTAATCAAGTTATGGTTTTTGGTAAACCTGGAGCTGGTAAAACAACCTTTCTAAAAAGCCTAATGGTAAAATGCTTTGAAGGCAAGCTCAAAAGAAAACTTATTCCAATATTTATTTCTTTGAAAGATTTAAGTGATTCAGGGTTTCAAATTCTCGACTTCATTAATCAGGAGTTTGATGTATGTGGATTCCCTGATGCCGGAGGATTTATTGAAAGAATTTTAGAAAAAGGAAGATGTCTAATTTTATTTGACGGATTTGATGAAATAACCAAAAACCAAGATAAGAATATCATAGCTCTAAAGAATTTTATTGATAAATATCCAGATAACCAGGTTTTGATTAGTTGTAGAATAGCGGCCAAGGACTATATCTTCGAAAATTTTGTGGAAGTTGAAATTGCTGACTTTGACAGTGAGCAAATAAATACTTTTATCGACAATTGGTTTGAGAGTGGTTCAGAAAAAGCAATATTATGTAAAAATAGAATTCAACATAAACCATCTTACCTTGAGTTGGCAACTACTCCCTTACTTTTGGCACTTTTGTGTCTTAATTTTGATGAAACAATGGAATTTCCTTCCAATAAATCCGAATTATATAAGGAAGCAATTGATGCACTGCTTAAAAAATGGGATGCATCCAGAGCGATCAAGCGAGATGAGATTTATGAAAAATTATCTATCAGAAGAAAAGAGGATATGCTTAGTAAGATTGCACACACTACATTTTGTGAAGATGAGTATTTTTTTAAGCGGATTAGGTTAGAGGACCTGATTGAAAATTATATTGAGCATTTAACCGGGAATGAGGAATATACAGACAGACCAACAAGTCAAGTAATCTTGAAAGCAATTGTGGCTCAACATGGTTTATTTGTTGAAAGGGCAAAAAGGATTTATTCATTTTCACACCTGACTTTTCAGGAGTATTTCACAGCAAAATTCATTCGTGATACAGAAGCACAGGGAAGTGTTAGTGATCTTGTTGAATTACAAATGTTTGAGAAAAAATGGAACGAGGTATTACACCTGACTGCTGGAATGTTATCAAATGCCGACGAATTTTTTCAACAGATGATGAATCAATTGAAAAGAGTAACAAAGGATAGTATTTTTATTAACTACGAACACAAAATTTTCTCTACGGTTGAACATTATATTCAAACGGGGTTTTTTAAGGAAATGGCAGCCTATAGTTATCAGGAGTTACTGATTTATTTTGACTGCTTGATTGATATATTAGATAAAAAGCAACACAAGACTCTTACTCAAAAATTGGATGCAATTCGTCAAAGGCTTTATATTACAATTGAGGGTTTTAAAATGAAAGTTTCAGATGTACCTTCCAAAAAATTAGAACATGAAAAGACCGCAGCTTCTGAATACTTTGAGAAAGTGTTTTATGGTTACTCACTTTTGGAATCATGCTTGTACTCTGACTGTTATTTAAAAAAAGAAAGAAGAGAAGTCGTTAGACAATTTATTGAATTTTCATTTCTAGGAAATCTTCTCCATAGATTAGAAATGGAAAATGAGCGTGCTTTTTATCCAAAGTATTACATTAGATAGTTTGTAATCCCAATTACATGGCCCCACGCCCCCTCTGGCTAGGCTCTTCCTTGTGCCTACTATTTCACCGCCAGTAACTTTGGCGAAGGTAGGCTCACCCTGGAAAGGGAACTTGTTAAAGGCTCAGAATGACTCCACGTCTATACACTCCCGTTAAACTATAGCATATTAAATAAGCTGGATTTCATAATCCACCAAAGCTTTTATTTGCCTGTAAGCCAGTTCTGCCAGTGGCCGCAGTGATTCACTTCGATAAGAGGTTTTGTGCATTGCTGCTTCCTTTAGAAAGTCGGTATACATGGTACTCAAGCGATCATCTATTTCCCCATGGGGAAATTCCATCAATTTGGAAATGATTTCCAGTGCTCCCAGTTCAAACAGGCCATCCCCATCCAGTCCAATTGCTTCAAGGCCGCTCACCAGTTGGTGGTGCTTCATGTCCATCTGGATCATCCCGATTATTATATCTTCGTTTGACATATTGAAATGTTTAATTATTTATCCATCAAAGATACAATATCTACTTATATGTTCCTTCTTTTATAGAGGTGTTTTATAAGTAGGTATTTTATTCTTTTGCCCTATGCAAAAAGATCAAAGCCAACTTGTAGAAAATCTGGGTAAACGCCTTACCCAATTACGTAAAGAGGCAGGATATTCAAACCAGGAATCTTTCGCTCATGATGCAGGGATAGCGAGAGGTCAATATGCCAGATATGAAAAAGGCGCAAATATTAATTTACTCACCCTCCAAAAGATATTAAAATTTCACAAAATAACTTTTATGGAGTTTTTCTCTAAAGGTTTTTAAGAATCCCAATACGATCACATCCATTTTCAATAATAGAACCCAGCCCCACCTCAAAGACCTCAAACGCATAGCAGCAATTTTGAAAGTGGATATTCGGGAGTTGTTGGTGAGTACTTTGGATTGATTTGTTTTGTTGATCAAGGCACAAATGGGGAGTATATAAAGTCCAAGTCTCGCCTTCCCTTTGGCCTGGCTTGAAGACGTGAGCTAGCGTGAAGGTGTTCAACCACCATCATCTTGATTGCCAGGAAGGTCTTCAACCCCCATCTCTCTCTGGTCTGTGTCCACACAGACCAGAATGACTCAATGACTTTTACGCT
>CBDVAV010000458.1:0-4443 GCA_965372055.1 uncultured bacterium
GTTTGGCAGATTTGAGTGCTTTGATTTTCCAGGTTGGGTCTTTCTTGATTTCTTCTCTTTTCATCAAGAATTTAAAAAATGATTTTAACGTGGCAATTTTCCGATTAATACTATTTGAGTCAAGGTTTTTTTCAACCATCGCCACCACCCAGGCCCTGACTTCGGAATGGTTGGCTTCTAAGATATTAAGCCCTTCAAAATTTTGGATAAGAAAATTACGGAACTGGTGAAGGTCAGTAGTATATGAAGTAATGGTATGTTCGCTGTACCTTCTTTCGTACTTGATATATTTAAGGTAGGTATCAACCATTTGTAGTACTAACCTATTAGTACCAATTTAATGAATTTAAATTAGATTAGGAAGAAATTCAAATATTTTCCTGGTCAAACATTTTTTGCCGGTAAGCGGCTTTTAGCTTTTCGGTACGCCTCCTTATGGATGGTTTTTCAAAGAATGTCCTGGATCTTAATTCCTTAAGGACACCTGTTCTTTCAAATTTCTTTTTGAACCGCTTTAAAGCTCGGTCAATTGATTCGTTCTCTTTAACGTTTATAATGATCATTTTGTCTTTTTCTCCTTTACAAGGGCTGCAAATTTAAGTAATAAATAAATTCCCCCAAATTTAACATCAATAATTTATATACTTTGATTGGATAAAGTATAGCAATTATTTAAGTATCGCCCTTGATATTACCAATTTCTGAATCTCTGAAGTACCTTCCCCTATGGTACAAAGTTTTGAATCCCTATAATATTTTTCTACCGGATAATCCTTGGTATAGCCATAACCACCAAAAATCTGAACTGCTTCGTTAGATGCCTCTACTGCAACTTCAGATGCATAATATTTAGCCATGGCGGATTCTTTAGTTATTGAATCACCTTTATCTTTTAAATCAGCTGCCCTATAAGTCAGCAATTTAGCAGCTTCGATTTTAGTTGCCATATCGGCCAGTTTAAAAGAAATACCCTGAAAGTTTGCTATTGGTTGATTAAATTGATACCTCTCCTTTGAGTATTTGATTGATGCCTCCAGAGCACCTTGGGCTATTCCAAGTGCCAATGCAGCAATAGAGATCCTGCCCCCGTCCAGGACTTTCAAGGATTGAATGAACCCATCCCCGACTTTACCTAAGATATTGTCATTGGGTACAATGCAATTTTCAAATATGATTTCAGTTGTTTCCGAAGCTCTCATTCCCAATTTATCCTCTTTTCTACCTGGGTAAAATCCTTCAATACCTTTTTCAACAACAAAAGCAGTCATGCCATGTGAATCCCCTGTTTCACCTGTTCGGACTATCACCACTACCACATCCCCAGATTTCCCATGGGTGATAAAATTTTTACTGCCATTTAATATCCAATTGTTTCCATCCTTTGTTGCCACAGTTTTCATATTTGCAGCATCTGAGCCAGTATTAGGTTCGGTTAGTCCCCAGGCACCAATCCACTCGGCAGTGGCCAATTTAGGTAACCATTTACCCTTTTGTTCTTCATTTCCAAATTGCAAAATATGACCAGTGCACAGGGAGTTGTGTGCCGCTACAGATAATCCTATGGCTCCGTCAATTTTCGAAATTTCAGAAATTACCGTCACATATTCACTGTAGCCAAACCCTGCACCTCCATATTCTTCTGGTACAAAAACCCCCATTAAACCAAGCTTACCAAGTTTTTTGAAAAGGTCAATTGGGAAATACTGTGTTTCGTCCCATTCCCGCATATTCGGTTTGATCTCTTTGTCTCCAAAATCGCAGATCATTTGGGCTATCATTTCCTGATTCTCATTGAGGTCAAAACTCATATTTATCTCATTTTCGCTAACTTCTACACTCATAAATATCTAATTGTCAACTGTTTGCAAATTATGCTTTGGAAAAGTTCGCTAAATTACTAATTAATAACGAATAAATCTATATGCTCGTTGACCCTAATTACCCAGATGGCAAATTTTATTTATTAGATACTAAAAGAAATGATTTACCTTTGGCCGCAAAAAAGATATTTACATCGCTAATAATAATGAAAATTGCTGTTGTTGGATCCGGTTATGTTGGCCTTGTTACTGGTACATGTTTAGCAGAAACCGGAAATTATGTGACTTGTATTGACATTGATGTCAATAAAATCGAGAAACTAAATGCTGGTGTTATTACAATCTATGAACCAGGGCTTGAGGTTATTTTTAAAAGAAATCTAAAACAGGAACGATTGTTCTTTACTTCCAATCTTGCTGAAGGCATAAAAGGGGCAAAGATTATTTTTCTTGCTTTACCAACACCGCCTGGGGAAAATGGGAATGCTGATCTACAGTATGTCCTAAATGTATCGGAAGAAATTGGAAAACTGGTTGAGGAATACATTGTAATCGTAAATAAAAGCACGGTACCTGTTGGAACTACAGATAGGGTAAGAAAGGTTGTTGAAAAAAACATCAAGACTGATTTTGATGTAGTTTCAAATCCTGAGTTTTTAAGAGAAGGAGTAGCGGTGGAAGATTTCATGAAACCGGATCGGATAGTAATTGGATCATCCTCAGATAAAGCCAAAAAAATAATGGAGTCCATTTATTTACCTTTAGTGCGTCAAGGAAATCCAATAATTATCATGGATGAAAAGTCTGCAGAACTGACCAAATATGCAGCTAATTCTTTTTTAGCCACCAAAATTTCATTCATGAATGAAATCGCCAATCTTTGCGATTTGCTGGGCGCGAATATAGATAATGTGAGAAAAGGTATTGGTACAGACGATAGAATTGGCAAGCGTTTTCTTTTTGCCGGCATTGGATATGGGGGCAGCTGCTTTCCAAAGGATGTTCTTGCATTGCATAAATCTTCGGTTGAAGTAAAATATGACTTTAAAATCCTAAATTCAGTAATGGAGGTTAACGCGTTACAAAAAACAAAATTAATAGAGAAAGCCCGGCAATACTTCAATGGGAACTTAAACGAAAAAGTGTTTGGGATTTGGGGATTGGCCTTCAAACCATATACAGATGATATAAGGGAAGCTCCTGCTATTGAAAATATCAAAAAATTGTTATCTGAAGGAGCGTCAATACAAGCATTTGACCCAGAAGCAATGGAAAATGTTGAAAGAGAGCTTGGCAGTGCTATTAAGTTATGTGACAATCAGTACCAAGCTCTTGAAAATGCGGATGCCTTGTTCATTTTTACTGAATGGCCTGTTTTCAGAACTCCGGATTTTGAAAAAATGATTTCCCTTCTAAAAAGAAAAGTAATATTTGATGGCAGGAATTTATATGAAATCGATGAATTAAATAAATTGGGGTTTACATACTTTAATATTGGGAGAAATAATAATGCACCTCGGTAATGGGCAATAAAAGGATATTAATAACGGGAGCCGCTGGATTTCTCGGATCACATTTATGCGATCGCTTCATTGAAGAAGATTTTCACGTGATCGGAATGGACAATCTTATTACCGGTAACCTTAAAAATATAGAACACTTATTCCCACTGTCACGATTTGAATTTTTTCATCATGATGTGTCAAAGTTTGTACATGTTCCCGGTGATCTGGATTACATATTACATTTTGCTTCGCCGGCAAGCCCCATTGACTATCTGAAAATTCCGATTCAAACTCTAAAAGTCAGCTCCCTGGGAACTCATAATTTATTAGGGCTGGCGAGGTCAAAAAATTCCAGGATACTTATGGCAAGTACTTCAGAAGTATATGGAGATCCTTTGGTACATCCTCAAACAGAAGAATATTATGGTAATGTTAACCCTATTGGCCCCAGGGGGGTTTACGACGAAGCCAAGAGATTCCAGGAAGCAATTACCATGGCCTATCACAGGTTTCATGGAATAGAGACAAGAATTGTAAGGATATTTAATACCTATGGTCCCAGGATGAGATTAAATGATGGCAGAGTGTTGCCGGCCTTTATTGGACAGGCATTGCGTGGAGAGGACTTGACTGTATTCGGCGATGGTTCACAGACAAGATCATTTTGTTACGTCAGCGATTTGGTTGACGGGATACATAAATTACTGATGAGCAGTTATACTAATCCTGTTAACATCGGCAATCCCGATGAAATCACCATTCTGGAATTTGCCAAAGAGATACTCAATAAAGTTGAGACGTCAAGCCAAATTATTTACAAAGATCTTCCCCAAGACGATCCCTTGCAAAGACAGCCTAATATTGAAATTGCCAAAAAGGAATTGGATTGGGAGCCAAAATTGTCAAGAAGTGAGGGTTTGAGAATCACCCTGGAATATTTCAAATCCCTTCCTGAGGAAGAACTTCGGAAAAAGGAACATCACTCATTTTCGGATTATATTAAATAATGGGTAACATTTTAGTGACAGGGGGAGCAGGATACATTGGTTCACACACTGCTGTTGAGTTAACCCAGGCTGGCTATGTTCCAATAATCCTTGATAATTTTTCTAACTCTG
>CBDVAV010000459.1:0-4443 GCA_965372055.1 uncultured bacterium
GCATTAAATGACCTAATGACAATTAAATGACCACAATTGACTTACTATTTACTCTCTGCTTGCCAAACACCAAACACCAAACCCTCCTCCGTAAACACTTCGGCGGGCAAGCTCACACTCAAAAAAGATCAACCAGTTCCCCGATACCCAGGTAACCAAATAAGAGTAAGCAGGCGATTAAAATAAAATTGGTAACCCATCCATTCTTCCAGGTTTCTCCAACCCACTCTTTTTTGGAATTCATGTATAATAGTGTTGCCGACATGAAGGGCATAAACAAAGCAGCCACAATGGTGAACAATATGATCAATAGGATTGGCCTGTCCAGGGAGAGCAATATTATGGGAGGGCCAGCCATCCAAAGTAAAAACCCACGGTACCATTTTGATTTGGGTGTGACAATAGATTGGCGATCTTCCAAGGGTAGCTTTTTAATCAGGCCAACAAAATCACAAAAGAGGTAAGGTGTGCCCTGCCATACGCCCAGGATGGAGGAGGCTACAGTTCCCCAAAAACCAATGAGGAAGGCCCAATGCCCTATTCTGCCCAGTATATCACCGAGCATATCAGCCATCTTAAGAACCCCCTGGTTTCCGCTGATCCCTGCATCATTGTTGTTTAACAGGGTGGAAGCCAGCACGATGATAGCCACTGCGAAAAGCCCGGTAAAAAGGTATGAAATGAGCAAATCAAAACGGATTACCGATTTCCATTCCGCACCGTGCCAGCCTTTTTCCCTGATCCAGTACCCATAGGATAGCAAGGGCAAAGTGCCACCAACCCCACCAATCACCCCGATAATAAACCTGGAGCTACCCATCGGTATGCCAGCCAGCGAGAAACTTTCGAACAATGTCTGGGTAGGTGGTTGAATCCAGATAGCGCACCCAATAATGCTGATAAACATTACACCAATCAGCAATTTCATGATCTGCTCAAAGTGATGGTATTTGAAAAAGACTACGATAATCACTGCCACGATTGAATGGGCAATGCCCCAGGCGGCAACAGAAATCCCGGGGAAGATGGCATGGGCCACCAACCCACAGGCAGACATCAAGGCCGCCCCTACAATAAATGACCAGGCAGCTACGTAAATGAGGAAATAATATTGTACCCATTTGCCCAGTTTGCTAATCCAACCCTCCAGGATGGTAGTTCCGGTTGCCAATTGCCACCGTGCCACCCCCTCGTTCAACACGTATTTAAATACCGTTCCAACTATTGCCGCCCAGGCAATGGCCATCCCGTAGCGTGACCCTGCCACTGCCGCGCTTACCATGTCCCCGGCGCCCACACCAGTGGCAGCCACCGCGATGCCCGGGCCAATGATCATCAGGTAATAGCGAAAGGGTCTTTTGGCAGTGTTCATGTTCATCGGTTATATCACCTGGTTAAGCAGGGTATCTTCACCTTTTGACAGGAAGTTCAAATTTTCAAGAAGAATATCAATCACGTTGTCTTCATACTTTTGGCATTCCCCCGCGCTATGAGGGGTGATCATTACATTGTCCAAATCCCAAAATGGAGAGGAAGAAGGGAGGGGCTCTTCAATAAAACAATCAAGGCCCGCCCCGGCAATGGTTCTGTTGGTTAAAGTTTCTAGCAGTGCCTGTTCATCAACGCAATTTCCTCTTGCCACATTGATCAGGTACGCCGATTCCTTCATCAGTGACAGGGATTGCCTGTTGATTAAATGCTCTGTTTCAGGGGTTAGGAGACAGGTCAAAACCACGAAATCAGCTTGGGGGATTAAGGTGGGCAACTGGTCAGGTTTATGCACCTCATCCACCATACCACTATGGCTGTCGGGGTGGCGTTTGGTGGCCAGCACCTTCATACCAAATGCCTTGGCCAATTGGGCCACCCTTGATCCGATTGTTCCCAGGCCAACAATAAGCATGGTCATACCGCCAAGCTCATGTTCCCTTTGGTTGATGTTGGTAATTAACCCCCGCCAGTGATGCTTTCCCTGGTGGATCTTCCCCTGGGATAAATGCCTGGTAAACCCCAGTATCAGGGCCATTGCATGCTCACTTACAGCATTTTTATTGACTCCACTGGCACTGGCCAAACGAATATTACGCTTGCGCAATTCTTGCAAGGAATATTGGTTGTACCCTGCACTGATTGACTGGATAAACCTTAGTTTGGGGGCAATTTTCAGCAATTCGTCATCCCACAACCCAGAGATGACCAATATATTGGCATCAGTGACCATGGTAGACAGCTCTTCCGGTGACCACGCCTGGGCATGCTTTATGTTGAGGTTTCTTTTTTTAAAGGGTTTCTCCATCTGATAACTGACATGAGCAAAGCAAATGAAGAGGTCTTTTATATCAGGAAAGGTGTTTTGCATGGGGTTGACAATTAGTAATTAGCAATTAACGATGTACAATTAACAATTAACGATGTACAATTACTAATCACACATTACTAATTGCACATTGCCAATTGAAAAGAGTATTTACCGTCCTTTTCATACGCATTTATTTCCACCTCTAAATTTGGTTGTTAAAATGGATTATTATATTGCCTGGGAATGAGGAATATTGGTTACAATTACTACAGCTAAAGGAAAATGATCGATGAAAACATTTTTGATGAAATGAATTTGCCATTGGCGAATTCCAATGAAGAACTTTCTATTATTTCAGAGAATCTTTTCAAACCTTTGTTTGATGTTAAGAAATTTGTTATTCGCTCCGAACAAGAAAGAGATAAAGGTATTGACTTTCAAATTGAAGTCAAAAACAAAAACCGGTATACAAATTTTCGTTTTTCTATACAGTTAAAAGCAACCGACAGCAAGAAAGCAAATAATGATGGTAGTATCAGTTTACAGCTCAACACTGGAAACATAAACTACCTTCTTAATAACCCCATGCCTGCATTTTATGTGCTGTTTTTCAAGGAGACAAATACTTTTTACTTTGAAAACATTAACGATTTTGCAAAAACTCTTTATGAAAAAGATTCAAACTGGAACGCACAGCCAAGTCACGTATTAAGATTTACAAAATCCTTTGATCAAAGAGGTTTGGATGAAATGTATCAAGTCACATTCAAGAAAGGAAAGTTTCAAAGAACACTAAATGAGAAAGCGGTAGGACATGCAGTTTCTATAAATACAGGCGATAAGATTTTAATTGATGCTGACTTTAATGTGACTGACGATGTAGAAATAAGAAGGTTAATTGAGGGCATTGGACTTGAAATTATCAATGAGGGAAAATGGAAGGAGGTAATATTTGTCCATAAGAAAGCATCAGGCAATGTTGCTTCAACATCAAAATACAATCTTGTTTTAGGAATTGCGAATTACTATAGCGGTAATTTGATGGAGGCACTCTCATTTTTCCGAACCGCAATCAATCTTAAATCAGAATTGAACGAAGATTTGAGAAACCATCTTTTGTTCTTTGAAACGATCGTGAAGTACTCCATTGGTTTAATAACCGATGAAGAATATGAAACGAAGTTGGAGATGTTGGAGAATGAAGATAATATCGGATTTTACATTAGGCTAGACAAAGCAAAACGTGATTACATTGAATCTTTATCCGGAAAATTGAGCGACCGATATGAAAAATATGTAGCAGACATCAACTCTATAATTAACGACCCAAAAGCAAATGATAGCATTAAGCTGAATGCAAATTGTGAGCTGATTTTGTTTGAAGGATCCAAAAACAACATGGATTATGTAAGAAGTGTATCAATGATAAATGCACTTGAAGAAGAAATAGGGCCAAATATTAAATTAAGAACGGATGCAGCTAAAAGGTTTATTTCAGCAAATGAGAATTGGTTTAAAAATGTTCAGTCATTAAAAACAACAGCAAGTGAAAGTAAAAACTATTTTGCTTATTACACTGCGCTAATTAACGAGGTAAAAGTTTTATACGAAATCGAAGTCTATGCTGACAAAGTTTTCATTGTTCAAGAATTGCCAGGAGTGCCTAAGCCCGAGATACAGGATAAAATGCCATTGTTTGAGAGAATGTTGACAGGAATCTCAAATGCTCATAATTACTTTTACCATATTGGGCACATCGAAAATACTGTTGCAGCTTTATCAACTAAATATGAAATTCTACATTATTTAAACAGACTCGAAGAAGCAAACAATATTTTAAATGACCTTCAAACAATTATAGAAGCATATGACATAACTGAACAAAGAAGGAAATTAGAGATTTTAAAGAACAATGGAACAACACATCAGCAATTCAAAATTTGGATGGACAAAATATTTGAGGAAGCTGATGCTAAAAAAAAGGAGTGTGATGAAGCAATAAATGAAATAACAAGAATGGACGAAGATGAAAAGAAGATTAACGACAAACCAAGGAAAGGAAACTTGTTTATTCATTTATTTCCAATCGGATATTTTCAATTTCCTGAAAATCAAAAGGAAACCGTTTATAAAATTCTTAATAT
>CBDVAV010000460.1:0-4425 GCA_965372055.1 uncultured bacterium
TTAGCATTAAAAATCACGATTACATTACTCCAGGTGTCCCCTACTGCTTGTCCATCGATTGTATAATAAACCACCCCTGGAATGCCTGTCTCAACAAATTTCAAATTCTCAGAGATCATCTCTGTAGTAGGCATTTTAAATGCAGGATGGGACTTTCTTAAAGCAATCAGACCTTTGTGGTACTCAAATATGTCTGAATGCTCTGACTTCCAATTCCAATTTATCTGGTTAACTGAGTCTGGTGATTCAAAGGAATTTTCTTCACCGTATTTGGTACGCATCATTTCAACCCCAGCATGCAAAAATGGCACTCCCTGGGAGGTGAGCACGATGGCATTGGCCATTTTATGCATCTTCTTAATTTCATCTGCACTGTACTTTCCATCAGTGGAAATACCCAGTTTATCGGCCAGGGTGTGGTTATCATGACAACTGACATAATTGATACACTGGGAAGGTTTGGCGGCCCATGGAGCCTTAGAATAGTTAACTTTACTATAATCTACCTGGGGATGTTCAGTTGCCGCAACGATGCCAAACTTAATGCTTTCCTCCAGGCCTTCTCCCCCATTAACAAACGCCTTGTCCTGCTCGTCAAATACGGAGCCTTTAATTCCATCCCTCAGATCATCACTGAACGCAGCCACCTCTTTTAATTTTGTTGTATTGGCTTTAATGGCTTTGTCGGTATCCGGCAAAGGGCTGGGGCCGGCTGTCCATCCTTCCCCGTATACATAAATGGAAGAATCGATTTTATGGAGTTCATCGGTTATCTGGTTCATGGTCTCGATATCGTGAATTCCCATCAGATCAAATCGGAAACCATCAATATGATATTCGTTCACCCAGTATTTACATGATTGTATGATGAATTTACGCATCATAGCCCTTTCGGAAGCAGTCTCATTCCCACAAGCTGAAGCATTGGACCAAGTTCCCTCTTCATTATGTCGGTAATAATAACCCGGAGCTTCTAAATTAAAGTTTGATTTTTCTGTTTCGCCAGTATGGTTATAAACAACATCCAGGATCACCCGTATCCCGTTATCATGAAAACCTTTTACCATTTGTTTGAATTCCCTGATCCTGGTGGTGGGGTTATAGGGATCTGATGAATAAGACCCTTCCGGTACGTTATAGTTTTGCGGATCATAGCCCCAATTGAATTTTTCCAAATCCAGCCTGGACTCATCAATGGACTTATGGTCGAATGATGGGAGCAGATGAACATGGGTGACGCCCAACTCTTTGATATGGTCAATACCCGTAGGTAAGCCATCAGGGCTTTTGGTTCCCTTTTCTACCAAACCTAAAAATTTGCCCGGCATATTGCTGCCTGAACTGCCGTGTGTTGTAATATCACGTACATGCAATTCATACAAAATGATATCATTGGGTGATTTCAAAGATGGCCTTGTATCATTTTCCCAACCATCAGGATCAGTCTCACTTAGATCTATTATTGCCGCACGCTTTCCGTTTACACCAACTGCCTTTGCATAAATCCCCGGTGTTTCATCAAGTAATCCGGCTTTGGTTTCCACCTGAAAAGTATAGAATAACCCTCTAAGGCCTCTGTTTATTTGAACCTGCCATACACCATTACCAGCCTTTATCATAGAAACTGTTTCTACTAAATTATCTCCCATCCCCTTCTCATATAGATTCAGGTTAACTGATATTGCTGTTGGAGCCCAAATTTTAAAATTTGATGATAATGGTGAATAAATCAAGCCCAAATCCTGGTATTGATAATATGGATAATCATCATAACTCGAATATCCTTCGGGTTTTTCATTGCACGAAAAAGAAGCAGCCATAGCCAAAAGCAATATAAGTTTCAAGTATTTCATTTTTATCAAACATTCAAATTATCATTCACTCTAAATTCAGAGTGGTTCAAAATTAATTATCTCAATTAAGAATTATTGATATTATGCAGACAATATTGAATTCAGTGAACAATATTCAGTAAAGATGCGTTTTATTTCAATTAAGGAATTGGTTACAAATCATTGCAATTGTAATGATCTGTAAATTATTTATCTTGCCAGCTAATTTATTTTCGAATGGACAGAAGAAAAGCTATTAAACAGACCTCTGTTTTACTTGGTATCGCGGTGAGTACTCCCCTTGCCACTCACTTATTGCAAGGCTGTACAGTAAAAAAAGAGATTGGATGGGTACCTGAATTCCTTACCCAAGAGCAGGCCGTGACGGTTGGGGAAGTTTCACAAAGGATATTACCTGCTACTAACTCACCTGGGGCATTGGAAGTTGGTGTGGATGCTTTTATTGATAAGATGT
This sequence comes from uncultured bacterium, assembly GCA_965372055.1. Taxonomy (GTDB): domain Bacteria; phylum Bacteroidota; class Bacteroidia; order Cytophagales; family Cyclobacteriaceae; genus CBDVAV01. Next base: position 2,308 of record CBDVAV010000460.1, read on the forward strand.
TAAAGGACAGCTATAGCCAGCCAGATCAAAAGCGGTTTCTCGAAGGCCTTAGTCAGCTTGAAGACCTTAGCCAGGAACAGTTAAGCAAGGCATTTGTAGAATGTGATCCTCTTGAAAAGGATAAACTTTTGATGAAGTTGGAAACTGATGTTGAAGTTTGGAAAGAGGATGGCAATTATGATGAAAAACCTTTCTTTCTAATGGTAAAGGAACTGACTTTATTAGGGTATTTTACTTCTGAAGATGTTATGGTAAACCATTTGGATTATGTACCTATACCGGGCAGGTTTGATGGATGTGCACCTGTTGCTGAAAATCAAAAATTAAGAGTCGGAAACCACGTATAATGAAAAGACAGCAAAATAAGTTTGATGCAATAGTTATCGGTTCGGGCATAACAGGTGGTTGGGCGGCCAAAGAATTATCTGAGAAGGGATTAAAAACCATAGTTCTGGAAAGAGGGCGCGATGTAAAGCATTTGGAGGATTACCCCACCGCCAACACACCTCCCTGGGATTTTACCCACCGAGGTCGCGATACCCAGCAGGATATCGAAAACCATCCTGTACAAAGTACTGTTTATGCTTTTAACGAAGACACGAAGCACTTTTTCGTAAATGATAAAGAAAACCCTTACACTACCCCGGAAGATAAACCATTCAGGTGGATCAGGGGCTATCATGTAGGTGGAAGGTCATTAATGTGGGGAAGGCAAAGCTATAGGTTAAGTGATCTCGATTTTGAAGCAAACAAGAAAGAAGGTATTGAAATTGATTGGCCAATCCGGTATAAAGATATTGCCCCTTGGTATGACTACGTGGAATCTTTCATTGGTGTCAGTGGCCAGCCAGAAGGCCTGGATCAACTCCCCGATGGCAAATTTCAGCCTCCAATGGAAATGTATTGTGTTGAAAAGAAGGTGAAGGAAGCTATTGAATCCAAGTGGTCAGACAGGCGGATGACCATCGGCCGGGTTGCAAACCTTACCGCCCCCCTTAAAGGAAGATCAGCTTGTCAGTACAGGGATTTATGCGCCCGTGGTTGTCCATATGGTGCTTATTTTAGCAGTAATTCTTCTACTCTCCCGGCAGCCCAGGCCACGGGCAATATGACATTAAGACCCAATTCAATAGTTGTTTCATTAATATATGATCATCAAAAAAACAAGGCTACAGGGGTTAAAATAATTGATGCGGAAACAAACGAGAGTTTTGAATATTACGCCCAGGTAATCTTCTTATGCGCCTCGACACTTGGGTCAACCTGGTTGTTGATGAACTCAGCAAACAGTTATTTCCCAGATGGGTTTGGTAATTCCAGTGGAGCACTTGGACATTACTTGATGGACCATCATTATCAGGTTGGTGCCAGTGCACGTTTTGATGATTTAGAAGATCAGTACCATTATGGATTTAGGCCAAATGGCATTTATGTGCCCCGTTTCAGAAACATTAAAGAAAAGCACCCTGATTTTTTGAGGGGATATGGATTTCAAGGTGGCGGAAGTAGAACGAGCTGGTATTCTGGGATGCAAAATAAAGGATTTGGCGAAGAATTTAAAGATTCACTGATGAAGCCTGGCCCCTGGAGGATGGGATTAGGAGGCTTTGGGGAATGTTTACCTTATCAGGACAATAAGATAGAATTAAATTCGGAGGTTACAGATAAATGGGGGCTTCCTACTTTAAAAATCAACTGCGAGTTTAAAGAGAATGAATACGCCATGCGCAAGGATATGGCATTAACTGCTCAAGAAATGCTGGATGCAGCAGGTGGTAAAGATATTAACACTTCTGATCGAAATAGTATACCCGGGTTTGCCATTCATGAAATGGGGACTGCAAGAATGGGCAAAGATCCAGATAGTTCGGTACTAAATGGCTACAATCAAATGCACGATGTACCTAATGTTTTCGTAACAGATGGTTCGTGTATGACCTCTTCTGCCTGTCAGAACCCATCATTGACCTATATGGCACTCACGGCCCGGGCTGTTAACTATGCGGTTGATCAGCTTAAAAAGAGCAATATTTGAACTAACAGAGTCTGTCCATAATGTCGTTCATTGAAAATCACCATTTACCCCAAACCCTGAAGGGAGTGTTGATTTTCAATGGC
>CBDVAV010000461.1:0-4424 GCA_965372055.1 uncultured bacterium
CACCAAATGCCATTAACAGGGATGCAATTAACCGCAGGGTGGACATAAAAATTTTGAGGCCAAAAAAAAGATGATATCCTTGAATAACAGAAGTTGAAAGTTCTAAATTTGAAGGATAAAATTAGAGCAAGCAGCCAATGAACCTTAAATCTAAAATTCTCGAAATCTTCGAAACCACTCAAATTACTGATACTTTTAAAAAACGTGAATTTGTAGTGGAATATGCTGAAAATCCTCAATATCCTGAGTTTATCAAATTTGAACTGACCCAAGACAGGTGTGACCTAATATCGCAGTTTAAACCCGGGGATGAAGTGGATGTATGGTTCAACCTTAGAGGAAGAAAATGGACCGATCCACAGGGCCAAGTTAAATATTTCAATTCTTTGCAAGCCTGGAAAATTGATAGTGTGCAAGCTGAAAGCACCAAGCCAGACGAAGGTGGACTTGAATCCCAGAAGGAACCTGAATGGCTTGCAAGCGACGATGACGATGATCTGCCTTTCTAAATAAGTCTATTGAACTCTTAAGCTACTATCTTATCATCCCGAAAGAACGTATGGGATATTGTTTGAGATAAAGCACTGAAATGAGTTAAACTACCAATAGCCAACAAGATTTCCCGATTACACTCGAAATGCATAAAAGCTGGAACAGTAAAATATTCAAACATCTTCACAAATCATTATTGCATCTGACTTCAATTTCTTAAATTTACATTGCCTGCCCAGGATTAAATCAATAACCTCTAGCTAGTTATGAAACCTGTATTGAAATTTTTGATTTATTTTGTTTGTGTTACAACTTTAGCACAGGAAGGTGATTACTTCCTTACGCATTACACTCCCGGGGCTGAAATTATTGACAACAAGAATTTTGACATTATACAAAGCAGTGACGGCATCATTTACATTGCAAATAGAAGCGGGGTACTTTTATTTGATGGCAAAAACTGGGAACTAATTGCTACACCCGGGGCTGTATTTTCACTTGATTCGGACACTAATAATAATATTTTTGTAGGAGGAAGGAGTGGATTTGGTCAGTTAATAAGGGATGAAGGATTTAACCTGGTTTACCAATCCCTATCTGATACTATCGCTAACACTGATGATATATTTATTACTAAATTCTACAAGGGCAACATCTACTTTTTAAACAGCAAGTCCCTTTTTGTGGTTGATCCGCAACAAAATTTAACTGAGATTCAACCAAATGACATAGTTAATTTTGCTAACCTGTTTGAACTTAATGATCAGTTATTTGTAAGTGCAGATAACAACCATAATTACATTGTAAGTAATTTTCAGCTGCTCGATGCAGATCTAAGTTTACCAGATTCATCAACCGTTGTATTTTCCCGGCTATCACCAGATGACAGTACTCAAATTATAGGGACATCATCCAATAAGCTGTTTTTTGTAAGGGACAGTACAATTACAAATCTTGAAGTTGATGATGAAAACTACTTTTCAGAAACTTATATAACTGATGCTACCTGGATAAATAAGGAATTACTGGCGGTGGGAACGTTACAGGGAGGAGTGGTATTTGTTCATGTTCCCTCAGGTAAAGTAGAAAAAATTATCAACTACCACACAGGGCTTCCCGATAACCAGGTATATGGAATGACCCTGGACAGGGATTATGGCTTATGGGTATCCCATGACTATGGGTTTACCAGGGTTTCACCTTACCTGCCATTCAGGAATTTCTCAAATTACCCTGGATTGGAAGGAAATATCCTTTCTGCATATAACCATGGAAATCAGCTATTTGTCACTACCAGCCTGGGCATTTACCTGTTGGAAGAAGTGAAAGACTTCAATGAGATTGTCTATTATGTAAAAAAAGAACCGATAGTTAATAACCGGAAAAAGGAGAACAAGCAACAAGAAGCCAAAGTAAAGGAGGATCAGAAAAGAAATAAGGGCCGAAAAGGATTATTCGGGTTTCTTAAGAAAAAAGATGAAAAAAAAGATGAGAAAGAAGATCCTAAAACTACTCCGCGGAAACAGGACAAAGGATTTTTATCAAAGATATTTAAGGGTAAGACAGTTACCCCAACATATGAGAGAAGAGTCAAGCGTGAACTCCAATCGGTAAAATATTTATACAAGAAGGTCGATGGCATCGATTCGAGTACCGACAGGTTAGTTTCGTTCAAGGGGAAATTGTTGGCTTCAAGCTTGGCGGGGGTATTTGAGATCAAGGATGGCAGTGCCCAGATCATCACCAATGAGCCTATCAGGTATCTTTACAGTTCTTCAAATCATGATAAAATTTTCGCCAGTACGTATTATGATCAGATCAAAGTCTATGAAAATGAAAATCAGCAGTGGAATGAGTTGGAATTATTTTCCGGGTTTGAAGAGCAAATCCAGCAGATAATTGAAGACAATGACCAGAATTTATGGCTTTGTGGCGCTGATGGAATTTACAAGGTTTCGCTTGCCAAGGACAGTATATCAAATATTGAACATTATCCTATAGAAAACCTGTATTTGGAAAATTCATACGCGATAAGTCATAATGAGAAGGTATACTTTTTAAATTCCATAGGCTATTTTACCTATGATAAGGATTTGAATGCTATTGTAAGAGACCATACCCTTGAAGAGGAGATTGGGCCAATGGAAAAATATATAAATGGCACGGACGGTTCAGTCTGGATTTTTAATGGTAAACAATGGCTTGAGTTAGGAGGTGATGCCAATGACGGCAATGGGCATGAAATCCTGGGACTGTTTAATGATATTAACAATCTTGCCAGATCAGGAGATAACAGTTACTGGATTATCACTTCCGGCAATCAATTATATAAGTATTCAAGCTCTCCTGATGCTTCATTGATCTCTAACCATAAGCTGTTGCTCAAAGAAATCAGAAATCCGGTTGGGAAAGTAGTGCCAAGTAGTAAAATCCAGGTCAACCAGCTTGAAAGCAGCCTTACTTTTGAATTTATTAAGCCCGATTATGCTGGAATCCTTAATGTTCAATATCACTATAAACTTGAGGGGCTGAGCGATAATTGGTCAGAGTGGACTGACAATAACCAGATCAATTTCCCTTATTTACCCCCTGGCAAATATAAGCTTCATGTACAAACACAAGATATCATGGGTCAAATTAGCAGTATTGTACCCCTGGAATTCAATGTGCTCCCCCCCTACTGGAAAAGATGGTGGTTCTATACAATGGAAGTACTAATATTTGGCGCTCTTTTAATACTATCCATTAGAATGAATAGGGTAGACAACAAATACAGGATTCTTAGCAGGTTGCTGGCTTTTATAACATTGATCATGGTGGTGGAATTTGCACAGACCGTTGCCCAAAGTCAATTTGGGATCGATACATCGCCAGTTGTTAACTTTTTTATTCAGGTAGGCATAGCCCTGATTATTTTACCCGTAGAAGGTTTATTGAGAAAGTTGTTCTTTAAAAAAGCAATGCCCTAAAAAATTCAATGATTTTTCGTTAACAAATTGTAAATTCTATACCAGGATGGAACATAAACATCAGAAATTCCATAAATTTGATTAATCCCTAAACCTATATGGATATGAAACCATTAGCTATTTCAATTACATTGGTTATTATCACCTTGTTCTGGTCATGCCAATCCTCCACGGAGAACAATCAGGCAACAGAAAATGCCCAGGAAGAAGAAAACCCGGCAGCCGAGGGCTTTAATCTTGAGGCTTCAGATCCCAAAGCGATTGAAGTTGCCGATGAAGTAATGAAGGCAATGGGAGGAAGAAAGAACTGGGACAATACAAAATATATTTCATGGACTTTCTTTAACAGAAGAAGATTATTGTGGGATAAATGGGAAAATAAAGTAAGAATTGAAACAATTGGGGAAAATCCAACAATTTACCTATTGGATATGAATACCATGGATGGGAAAGTGTTTAAGGATGGTGTTGAAATGGCACAACCGGACTCATTAAAAAAATACCTGACCAGGGCAAACAGTATTTGGATAAACGACTCTTATTGGTTGTGTATGCCCCTAAAATTGAAAGATTCCGGGGTCACTTTAAAATATTTAAGAGAAGATACTACCAGAAATGGAATGGCTTCCCATGTTTTGGGATTAACGTTTGAGGATGTGGGGGTTACACCTTTTAATCGTTACGAGGTATTTGTAGATCAGGAAAGCAACTTGGTACGGCAATGGAAGTATTATCGCCAAGCTGAACAGGACACCTCGAACTGGACCAGGTATTGGGACAATTACCAAAAATACGGAAATTTATTACTGTCAGGTGACAGGGAAGAAGGAGGCCCAGGGGACATAAAAGTATTGGAAACAGTGCCCGAAGAGGCATTTACTTCATTGGAATCAGTATCAATTTAAAAATTCATTTTTTAGAAATATGGCCGAAAAATATGTGAAACTATTAAGGTCCCAGGTT
>CBDVAV010000462.1:0-4409 GCA_965372055.1 uncultured bacterium
CATCTTAAAAAGCAAAGGTTAATAGTAAAAGAAATCCCTGGCAGCAACCATTTCCCGTTTTATTCCAATCCGGGATCATTTATTGGTGAAATTGCTGAATTTTATATGAAACCAATAGATAAATAATTGTAAAGTCAAGCTTTAAGTTGAGGTAATCTTAGTGGGGATTTATAAATTAAGCCAGTTACTATCTCCCTTTGGAGGGAGATTATAGAGGGAGGAAAAATGAAAATTAGCTAAATAATCACCCGTTGGCACCTCCTTGAAATTAAGCTAATTACAATGAATCAGCCCATAATAACAAAAAATCATGAAAATAGCACTAGCCCAAATGAAGATCAGCCAGGACATTGAGGAGAATGTTGAAAAAACACTTCTGCTAATGGAAGAAGCTGCAAAAGAAGGTGGCGAAGTCATCTGTTTCCCAGAAGTACAGTTTTATCCCTTTTTTCCTCAATTTGAGAAACAAAATGTTAAGGATTACGAGATTGGGATTGAAGACCGTATTGTCAAATTACTACAAGAAAAATGTAAAGAGTTAAATATATTGGCCATCCCAAATTTTTATTTGAGGGAAGGTGACAGAAAATTCGACGCATCTGTTGTTATTGATACCAAGGGCGAAATCTTGGGTGTCTCTAAGATGGTCCATATTGTTCGGACAGAATCATATTATGAAAAAGACTACTACTCCCCATCCGATGGTGGTTTTAAAGTGTATAACACCCCTGTTGGCAACATAGGGATTGTGATTTGCTTTGACAGGCATTTTCCTGAAAGCATCCGAACCTGTGTCTTACATGAAGCGGATATAATCGTTATTCCAACAGCTAATACAAAGGGGGAAAACCTGGAAATGTTCGAGTGGGAACTGCGGGTACAGGCCATGCAAAACTCGGTGTTCATAGCCATGTGCAACCGTGTTGGTCTTGAAGGGGGAATGGACTTCTGTGGTGAATCTATCATAGTTGATCCTAATGGTGAGGTAATCAAAAAGTCCAATGACCAGGAGCAAATAGTTTATGCTGATCTTGACATTGGCCTGGCATCAAATATCAGAAACCAAAAGCCCTTTTTTAGATTAAGAAGACCGGAGGTTTATAAAGACATTACACATCAAATTTAATTCAGACAGATAGTAAGCCCTCTGTGAAATCCATTAATCTGTACAATCTGTGATGCAGACAATGTATTATGAGCTAGGATTGTAAACTTGTCTGCTTACATGTAAATCCGAACTTTCGAGGTATACCAACAACCCTTCCAAAATTATTTTCAATAAAAAACATGATTTTTGTCATGTTTTTATAGCTTGTATTCGCACGTATACGCACATTTTCATTTGTATATACGTGTTTACCGCAAAATCCATACGTATTTCTTCGCCCCCTCTAAAAACACTTTAAAAAAGAATACCATACATTGACCAGCGAAACATAAAACCAGCCAGTGATCATAGATCAATATAACTACTGTTGATGGCCAAAAACTAATCAGCAGAATGTTGATAATGGTGAAAGTTGGTTTGTGAACAAATTAAGATTTGATGTCACCGAACATGATCGAAAATAAAGACATATAAAACACTACCTCCATGAAATCAATCAAACTATCGACAATTGTATTTTCTCTGGTCCTATCTACTGGATATTCCTGGGCACAGTTGGATCCTAATGTAATCCCACCTTCACCTAATGTAGCAGCATTAGGAAAATACGGCGATATCCCGGTAAGCCCTTATACTGGCGTGCCCAATATTTCTATTCCCATCTATGAGATAGTAAGCCGCGATATTTCTATTCCAATAACAATCAGCTATCATGCATCGGGCATAAAAGTGGATGAAGAAGCAAGTAAAGTGGGACTTGGGTTTGCTCTAAATGCTGGTGGCGTAATAGGAAGGACAGTGGTGGGCCGGGATGATTTTTTTGAGTCACTATCTTATCACAATAAAGGTGCCCCGGATTTACCAATAGGCTTTAGTAATTCACCCACCCCAAACTATATCCAGATTGGTGGTAAACTTTATTTCAACGAAACGGATATTAACTATCCAGATAACTACCTTGAAACCAGTTCGGATTATGATTTTGAGCCAGACCAATACTTTTACAACTTCTTGGGATATTCTGGAAAGTTTATTCTGAAGCCTAACAAAGAAGCAGTATTGGCTAAAGAAGAAAAAATTCAAATCAATTGTCTTGATGAAGATGGAAGTGCCTGGGAAATAATTACACCTGATGGTTTCAAATATACTTTTGATCAATATGAGACCTATTTAAATGCACCGTTAGGAACAGTTAAATCAGCATGGTACCTGACCAAAATTCAATCACCACTTGGCGAAGTGGTTAATCTAAACTACCAATCCATGGGACCCCAGTACATAAGGCCATTGGGAGCTTACTATGAAAGCAAAAATAATGTAACCGTAGTAAACGATACAGGATGTGAGGTCAATAATTTCCCACCAATAAGTCAAATGGTTGCAGGGAAAGAGTATGTAAATATTTACCTTGAGTCCATCACATTTCCCCATGGAAAAGTCGAATTCGGGTATGACACCATCAGGGAAGATCTGGAGGGGGATTTTATCTTGGAATCCATCAAGATTTTCAAAGATGGTGACCCCGATCCATTCAAAGAATTCATACTGGGCCATGGGTATTTTGACAACTCCATTGATGCCGACTTTAATGCCGGTAGCCCTTACATAGGGAAAAGGCTCAAGTTGTTATCAATCACCGAGACTGCCATAGACGAGTTTGGAACTGTTTCTACCAAACCACCTTACCTGTTCAGGTATTATGAGGGAGGGTTTAACAATTTGCCAGCCAAAACCTCATTTGCCCGTGATCATTGGGGATATTACAATGGGAAATTAAGCAATTTGTCTCTTATCCCGGGTTATAAAACCATTAACTCCATTAACCCAGTGGATTTCTACATTGGTTTAATGGGCAATGAACGGACCACTAATGAGCTATACAGTAAAGCATTCAGTTTAAAGGAAATTGAATACCCAACTGGCGGTATCACGGAATTTCAATATGAACCACATGATATCGACCCTGATTTGTCCAGGTCCAGGGACAATTCTTATTTTGGGAATAAGCTTATCTTTTACGAGGAAGCTTCCAAACAAATGTCTTACAATGGTCAAAATAAGGGAACTGTCTACCAGGACACCCTTGATTTGAGTGACGAATTTCTCAACGGAGAGGGCAATTATTTCAACACCACGGTAAGTGCGGCTTTTCTGGTATCGACTAATTGTACGGATATTGTTGGAAGCCCTAATGTTTATTTTGAACTATGGGATGAAACCAGAACAATTAGGCACAGCCGGGTGGATTTTGAATTAGACCCTTGCTCTGATGAGGAAGAACTGGGCTGTATTTACTGCAATCCCTTTGGTTCCGGTCCCTTTACTTTTAAAAACGAATATCTACTCCCGCCCGGAAAATACATTTGGGAAGCCTTTATAAGTGCAGGAGCCGATGGTGATCTGTTTGAAGATATACGTGCAACATATAATTATCTAATGAAAAGCAGTCCGCTAAACAATAATGTTGGTGGATTGAGGATAAGCCAAATAATTGACCATGATTGCCTTGATGAAACCAATAATAAAATCAGCACCTACCAATACCAGTTTCAAGAAGATAGGGACGATGATGGTACACCAGAGGACTACTCTTCGGGCATACTGATGGCACAACCACGGTATTCTTATTTTGAAGATAATTGGGAACAACAAGATTTAGCCCCCTTACCCATTGTATTGAATTGTCTCTTTTCACATTTAATCAGGGCCTCCAATAGTAACATCCCATTAAATGGATCTGCCAGTGGAAGCACTGTCGGGTACAGCAGGGTTACAGTATTTTATGGAGTGGATGGGGAATTTGGGAAAACTGTATATGAGTATGAGAATTTACCGGACTCAGTATTAAATTATAATGCAATAGGGGCAGGTTTTTTTACTTGGTATGTACCCCGTAGGCCACCATCATTTCCAAACCTTTCCCATGCAGGGAATGGTTTGTTGACCAGAAGGACCGAATATGTTAAAAATGTCAATTTTGAAATTGCCTAGGAAATCATTAATTATTACTCAATAAGTGACAACCTGAACAATGTATTTTATGCCTTTGAAAAGAGAACTTCAATAGTTCCAGTTAATCAATTTAATGACATCTACTTATATCCAGCAATTCAATCCAAGTTGATAAATTTAGCATCCACAATTGAACGCATATACGATCAAGCACAGCCAGCAAGTTTTTTTGAAACCCAGACGAACTTTTTTTATGATAATCCAAATCACCTGCAACTTACCCGGCAAATTTCGATTGACAGCAAAGGGAAAACTGTAGAGAACCGCTTTAAATACCCCTTGGATTATA
>CBDVAV010000463.1:0-4399 GCA_965372055.1 uncultured bacterium
CCAAGGTTACATTTAAAATCAGGGCTTCATTGTTTGTCCTTATCATTTCCCCAACCCTGTGGCTCAAATTTGGCAATGATGATTTTTTCAGTTTCAAAAGTAGTGGAACAGTGCCCAAAACACCTCCTGCGAAAATCACCCCATTGGTTTTAAGTGATTTTTTTCTGCCGAAATAAACCGTTGATTTTCTAAAAATTATTTCATACCCAGTAGATCCATCCGGATTCCCAAATGGTTTTACATCCATAACTTCATGTTCAGGCAAAATGGTTACACCCAATTTCTCGGCCAGGTAAAGGTAGTTTCTGTCTAAAGTGTTTTTGGAATTATGCCGGCACCCTGTCATGCAGGAGCCACAAAATATGCATCCGGATAAATCAGGCCCCTTTCCATCGAAATATGGATCTTTTACTTTTTTCCCAGGTTCTCCAAAATAAACACTCACTTTGGCTGGGGCAAATTCATCTTCTTTATTGATTTCTTTTGATAAGTTATGAAGTGCAATATCACTCTCCTCCAATTTAGGATTTAGGGTGGCCCCCAGCATTTTCCAGGCAATTTCATAATACGCGGCAAGTTCTTCTTCCCAGTTTCCCAAATTTGCCCAAGAGCCATGATTATAAAAGTTTTTCTTAGGCTTAGGTAAAGTATTGGCATAAACTAATGATCCCCCTCCAACTCCAACGCCGCTTAGAATAGAGACATGCTTAAACAAGGTTAACTTTTGAATTCCAAAGAAACGTAAAGCAGGGAGCCAAAGCCATTTTTTTAGATTCCAATTTGTTTTGGGGAAATCTTTAGCCTCATACTTTTTCCCCTTTTCGATTACCAATACTTTGTGCCCTTTTTCAGCTAATCTTAAAGCTGATACCGATCCACCGAACCCTGAACCAATAATCACAAAATCATAGTCATGCGACATTATGTATCTTTTCTAATTTTTTGTGCATGAGTTACAATTTGGGTCAAGTAGCGAAAGCATCATCATACTGGGATAGTCAGTAATAAATATAATTAAAATAGGGTTAATATAATCTTTTTTGAAAACGGCTACGACATAAACTCAATTCACAGTGTAGTGGCTGGTAAATCAGCTCATTTCAGAAAAATTTGTCTGAATGACGCTTACCGGACGTTTGATTTCCTGGAAATAATACTTTTGAATGGGTTAGTCTGTTTTCAAGAACCCGATAACAATAAATCTTCAAATTATGTTTAAAAACTACTGGAAAATAACCCTCAGAAACCTCATCAGGTATAAAACTTATAATATTCTGAATATTCTCGGATTGGCATTGGGAATTTCAATATTCCTACTGTCCTACTTATATGTGAGTGAGGAATTAAGTTATGATAAAGGTTATACCGATTATTCCAGGATTTTTAGGGTTTCCTATATTGAAAAAGATGATAAAACCACCAGGGCACGTTATGGCACTGTATTTCCAGCGGCCAAAACTTTAGTCATTGAATATCCTGAGATTGAAAGTGCAGTAAGGTACGTTAACCACCCCGATTACCTGGGCGTGCCTTTGGTTACAAAGGGCGATCTTCGTTTTCTGGAAAATAAACTTTACTATGCTGACTCCAACTTTTTCCAATTGTTTGACTTTGAGTTTGTGGCTGGAAACCCACAAACAGCCTTGTCCTTGCCAAATGCGGTGGTGATTACTGAAAGTACTGCAAAGAAATATTTTAAAGATAAAAATCCTTTGAACCAGGCATTAACCGTAAAATTGAACAGGGTAATTAACAATAATCTAACATTGGGCGATTACGAATTGCTGGTAACGGCAGTGGTTAAGGATTTGCCATCAAACACTAATTTTCAATTTGATTTCCTGGCAGCTATTTCTTTAAGTCCTTATTTCACCAGTAGTGCTGACAACTGGTTTCATCAATCTTTCGACACATATTTTCTTTTGGACAAGACTGCAAATGCCACAGGGCTTGAGTCAAAGCTTCCAGAGTTTGTTCAGAGGAACTTTGATCCCGATATCAAACAAAGGATTACCATGAAATTACAACCAATAAAAGATGTTCACCTCAAGCCTTTACCAGGTGAACCAGATAAAGCAACCAATAAGATGATATCAATCTATGTGATTTCAGCAATTGCCCTGTTGATATTAGTAGTTGCATGTATAAACTTTATGAACCTGGCCACGGCACAATCATTAAAGAAAGCCAAAGAAGTTGGTATACGAAAGGTTTCGGGGGCAATGCGTAAACAGATAATTGTTCAGTTTCTGTTCGAGTCCATTGTTTTGGGATTTATTGCCATAATCATTGGTATTGGATTGGCAGTGCTCGCCTTACCATCTTTTAATATACTTTACCAGAAACAGTTATCGTTGAACCTATTCACAAATTTTGAAATAATATGGATATTGATTCTGGTAGGATTTATAGTTGGAATAATTTCAGGAAGCTACCCAGCCCTTTATTTGTCATCCTTCAGGCCAGTAAAAGTATTGAAATCTGCCCCGGCACTTAACAGGAAGTCCACCATGAGGCAACTATTAATAATTGGGCAGTTTGTGATTACTTTACTCCTGTTGATAGGCATTAATGTGGTCTATCGCCAAATGAAGCTTTTACAGGACAGTGACCTGGGATTCGACGCTGAAGAATATGTTTTCCTTAGGACAAAGGGGAAAATAGTGAACGATTATCCAATGTTAGAAGCATTTAAAGAAGAATTAATGGGACATCCAAACATCATTACAACAGCCGGCACTTGGAGTTTGCCATTTGGCATTAATGCCCCTGTTTTTAATTATCATTTTAAATTGGAAGGGTATGAAGATAATGATAGAAGGCGTATGTCATTAATCCGGGCAGATCATGATTTTGTCGAGGCCTTTGATATAAATGTGATCCTGGGCAGATCATTCTCAAGGGATATCCTTACGGATAACACAGAAGCATTCTTACTAAATGAGGCAGCATTGAAGTTCCTCGGTTGGGAGGAAGATCCCTTGGGTAAGGAATTGGAAGTATATAGTGGGGGTGGCAATTCCTTTAAAAAAGGGCAGGTGATCGGGGTATTTAAAGATTTTAATTTTGCCTCCCTGCACCAAGATGTTAAACCTTTGGTTATTTCTATGGTTAACCAAATGGATTTCCGGTATCTCGCCATCAAGGTAAACAAAGAAGGCCTTGCCGAAACATTGAAAGAGATCAATCATAGTTGGGATAAATTCGTCCCTGATTGGCCTATAGAATTATTTTTTCTGGACGATGAATTAAAGGAGAATTATCTCCAAGAGCAAAAATTGGCAGATAGTATTATGTATTTAACGGTTATCGGGGTAATAATTACCAGCCTGGGCTTGTTGGGCCTCGCATCATTCCTTGCCGAGCAAAGGTCGAAGGAAATTGGGGTGCGTAAAGTCCTTGGAGCATCTGTTACTGGCATTTTACTTCTGTTATCAAACGACTTTATAAAGTTGATTTTTATTGCGATTTTAATTGCCTCTCCTATAGGATGGTATTTAACTCAAAACTGGTTGAACGGTTTCGCATACAAGATAGATCTATCCTGGCAACCATTTATTTTAGCTACTGTATTTCTTGTAATTGTAACTTTGCTTTCGGTGGGATTCAAATCCATAAAAGCCGCTACCTTAAATCCAGTGATCAGCCTGAAAGATGAGTAAACTTTAAACTCCCTTTTTCCTATATAAAATAATTGCCCTTGCTATCGCAATTGATAAAATCAAAGCTCCAAAGAATGGAAGAGAGAATGCTTGGAGGATTCTAGGCGACACAGCAATTAAAATACCCGCTACAATAATCGTATTTAACATACTGCGATGAGAAGGGTCACTTTTGTCCCTGCTTTTCACGTAATAGACAGCAGCACCAAAGGGTAACATCATTACCACATAATGGTTGATCCAGGAGATCGGCGAAATGAATAAGGTGGCAATCATCACCAATGATAACTCCAAAGGTAACCGGGGGTCATTTTTATCAGCTATCGGGGCCCTGCATAAATAAGCCAACCCCAGTAAAATTGCAATTTTCATAACTTTGATTATAGTGGCAGCAGTCGGAAATGGTATACTGACAAAATTCAAGTAGAAGTTCTCTATTCCGCCATTAGCTGGAGTATCAGTAAAATAGCGAAAGAAAAATGCACTCAATGATTGGTTGGTGTGCCGAAACCCTTCAATACCCTCAGCCATAGTTCCCTGGGTGAGATATGAACTCAAAATCCCGATCCAAGACTGCATAACAGAAAAATAGTAAGTCGGCCCCATGATTATTGGTAACACTATCCCCCAACAAACCAGCACTCCCAGACTCGACCAAAAAACAGTTTTCCAAGACCTCTTATATAAAAAATATAAGATGAAAAGACCAGGTGTGAGTTTCACCGCAGTAGCTACAC
>CBDVAV010000464.1:0-4394 GCA_965372055.1 uncultured bacterium
ATCTAAACAAAGCAATGCAAGAAAAAGGCAATATTTCCATCAGTACGGAAAACATCTTTCCCATCATTAAAAAATTCCTTTACTCTGACCACGAGATATTTCTTCGGGAGTTGGTTAGTAACGCGGTAGATGCTACACAAAAACTCAGCAGGCTTTCAACCTTGGGCGAGGTAAAAGATGATATCGAAGATGACCTTCGCATCCAGATAAGTTTTAACAAAAAAGCCAAAACCATTACCGTGAGTGATAAAGGTATTGGAATGACGGCAGAGGAAATCAAGAAATACATTAATCAGATCGCCTTTTCGGGAGTGAATGACTTCCTGGAGAAATATAAGGATAAAGATGCCCGTCACCAGATCATCGGTAACTTCGGACTGGGTTTTTATTCTTCTTTTATGGTGGCCGAGAAAGTGGAGATCATAACCAAATCATTTGAGGAAGGTGCTAAACCTGCCAAATGGGTATGTGACGGATCAACAGAGTTCGAGATCAGCAAAGCCGTAAAAAAACAAAGGGGAACAGATGTTATCCTCCATATAGCTAAAGACTCAGAAGAGTTTTTAGATGAATTCAGGCTCAAAGGCATACTTGAAAAGTATTGCAAGTTCCTTCCGGTGGAAATACAATTTGGCACTAAAAAAGAATTCGTGCCTGATGGAAAAGACAAAGAGGGCAAAGAAAAAACCAAGGAGATTGAGGTTGATAACATTATCAACAATCCTACACCGCTTTGGACAAAACCACCTTCTGAACTTAAAGATGAGGATTACCTAAATTTTTATAAAGAATTGTACCCTTTTTCAGAAGATCCGCTCTTCTGGATACATCTAAATGTTGATTATCCCTTTAACCTTACCGGAATTCTTTACTTTCCCAAGATCAAGAATGATTTTGAACTTCAAAAAAACAAAATCCAGCTATACTCACGACAGGTTTTTATTACTGATGAAGTAAAGGACGTAGTGCCTGAATTCCTGATGCTGCTGCATGGAGTGATCGATTCCCCTGACATTCCGCTTAATGTCTCCAGGAGTTATCTTCAATCAGACAGCAACGTGAAAAAGATCAATGCCCATATTACTAAAAAAGTAGCCGATAAACTGGCGGAATTGTTCAAGAAAGACAGGAAAAGCTATGAAGAAAAATGGGACGACATTGGGTTATTCGTAAAGTATGGCATGATCAGCGAGGAGAAGTTTTACGATAAAGCCAAGGATTTTGCTTTATTTAAAAACATTGAATCCAAGTACTTTACTTTCGATGAATACAAAACGAAAGTTAAACCAAATCAAACCGACAAAGACAAAAACCTGGTATATCTCTATGCCACGGATACTGCTAAGCAAGATGCTTATATTCAATCAGCGAAAAACCGAAGTTATGATATCTTGATAATGGATGGTGCGCTTGACAATCATTTCATTAACCATCTTGAGCAAAAACTGGATAAAATAAATTTAAAAAGAGTGGATGCTGACACTATTGATAAGTTAGTTGACAAAGACGAGAAGAAGGAAAGTGTGCTGACCAAAGAGGAAGAGGAAAAGGTGAAAACAATTTTTGAAAAAGCCATTGACAATAAAAGCATGACCCTGGTAATGGAGCCCATGGCCCCAGATGAACTGCCCGTCACCATTACCCTTTCGGAATTTATGAGGAGAATGAAGGACATGGCAGCAACCGGAGGCGGAGGTGGTATGGGAATGATGGGAAATATGCCAGATCAATATAATGTAGCCATTAATGGCAACCATCCGTTGATGGCAAAGATCCTGAAATCCCGAAAGGAGGAGAAAAAGGTACAACTGGCCAAGCAGGCCTATGACCTGGCTTTACTCTCACAGAATATGCTAAATGGAAATGATCTTACCAATTTCATCAACAGATCGGTGGAATTGGCAGCAGAGTAGATGGAGGTGCATAGCTTAGATAACCGGACGGAGAACTTCGCGAAATACTTAATACCTAAAAATACCTAATACCCTCCCCACTGGTTACTTTGTTTTTGATTTTGAGAATAAAATATAAGATATTTACGTTATAGTTATTATTGATCTCAAATGAAATTTCGCAGCGGGATATTAATATACTTGGCTTTATTTTTTATGCCGGGCTTTATAGCCATGGGTCAGGAAAAACCCGAGGAAGACGAAAATGCCGATCTTTTCAAAATTGATACCCCTGTTACCATCGACCTTGAGGATAAACCAGTTGAAGAAGCAGAAGTAAGGACTAAGAAGAGAAAAAAGAATGTTTTTTATGGTATTAAAACCAAACGCTGGTTTACAAAAAGAGGAACTGGTGATAAGGTTACCATTGAGCTCTTCTATTACCTGAAGGAGCCCCTCACACCTGATCCATATGTAAGGAATATCTATTGGTACGATTTCCGTAGAAAGAGCATCCGCAATACTGGCAAAGTCGACAAAAAATACGGTGTCATTTTACATGGCCCTTATAAGAAGATGGTCGGAAATCAAATCGTAGAGCAAGGGATTTATTATATCGGCACAAAACATGGACGTTGGACAAATTACAATAAGCACGACATCCTGATGGACAAAGAGAAATATTATAAAGGATGGCCAAGGGAATCATTGGTCACTTACCATGATGAAGAAAGGAAAAAACTAAAGGAGATTGTTCCGGTTGAATTTGGAGTCAATGAGGGCAATTACTACTATTTTCATGAAAGCGGCAATGTTGCTGTAGCCGGCCATTACAAAAATGGCAAAAAGGTTGGTAAATGGACTGAATATTACCAAACCCGAGGAAGAAGAAAGAAAGTTATCCAATACCCATCCGATCCATATGATAAAGAATTCCAGCCGTACACCTGGAAAGAGTGGAATGCCGCTGGCAAACTGGTCTATGACCGGGATGAAGTGGCCAAAAGGCTAAGCGGGATTTAATTTATTAAATTTCTCCTATGTCCACCGCCTTGAAAGGGTATTACAATGATAATTGCCATCTTGTAGATTCCCACCTTGCAATCTCCATATTCTGGACGGAATGAACCTTCCCAATTTACTAACTCCGTCCTTTAGGGCGGAGTGGTCGGCAAAAACTCAATACTGGGCTTTAGCCCTTTCTTTTCAGAAATCAGTGTTTTATAGGGCTACAGCCCGGATTGCTTTACTGCCCAAACCACCGCCTTGAAAGGCGGTGTTAACGATAATTGCCGTCCTGTATATTCCCGATTCACTATCTCCGTGCTTAAGGCAATAATCATATCTACAATAGCAGTACTCGTGAAGACGTGAACTGCTGTCATCAAATTATAGCATCTTCAAAATGGGTTATTTCGATATCTTTATTGTTGTTTTTCTTTATTGAAATGATATCAAACCGAATATTGTCCTTCCAGTCATTAATGAATATATAATTCTCTGCAGCCTCTCGGATATTAACCGCTTTATGGTCATCCACTGCATGTTCTGGTTCACCATAATTGTTATTTGAGCGGGTCTTTACTTCAACAAAAACCAATGTGCCATTATGTTCGGTGATGATATCAATTTCTGCCCTCCGGTATCTGTAATTGTTCTCAATTATCTCATATCCTTTTGATTTGAGAAAATCTGTGGCTAATTTTTCACCTTCTAGACCTAACTCATTGTTTTTCGACATTATTGATATTTATTATCATTAAATTTAGAAGACGATCTTAATGAATTTTTTAGAATTCATCAATAATGCTTTCAAATATTAATCCGACAGAAACTAAAGCCTGGAAAGACCTCAAGGAGCATTTTCAAAGTATTAGTAATACTCATTTGAAATCCCTGTTTGCCAATGATCCAAAGAGGTTTGATGAATTTCATGTTCAAATCCCGGAAATTCTGGTTGATTACTCGAAAAACAGGATCAATTCAACAACTATGCAATTATTGATCAACCTTGCAAAAGAGTGTAAACTGGAAGAGGGGATTAAAAGCATGTTTGATGGGGATAAGATCAATGTGACTGAAAATAGGGCTGTTCTGCACATTGCATTGAGGAACCGTAGCAACTCCCCAATTTATGAAAACGGCGGGAATGTAATGGACGATGTTATTAGAATTCTCGATCAAATCAAGAGTTTTTCCATTGGAATTATTGAAGGGGAGCAAAAAGGATGCACTGGAAAGCCTATAAAAAACATTGTGAATATTGGTATTGGTGGCTCCGACTTGGGCCCGATGATGGTAACCGAGGCCTTAAAACCCTACAAGGTCCCACATATTAATCCCTATTTTGTTTCCAACATCGATGCCACACATCTGGTGGAGACACTTAAAAACCTCGATCCTGAATCGACTTTATTCATCATTGCCTCAAAAACATTCACCACCCAGGAAACCATGACCAATGCACATTCTGCCAGGGAATGGTTTCTGCAATCAGCAACT
>CBDVAV010000465.1:0-4392 GCA_965372055.1 uncultured bacterium
TATATAAAAATAATAATATAAAATTTCCAGGCTGGATGGTATAAAGCACCTTGGTATTAAATGGAGTTTGTTATTGGTAAGTATTTGTATTATTTATTTATCGAATTTTGATTATAAATATTATTTTGAATACTATTGCCATTTTTAAGGTAATCCGAGCCTACATTTCTATTTATGATACTCTTAAATTCTGTATTATTATATGCAACAAGCCCTAGTTTGTTTGATGATTTTCCCGATATCTTAAAAATCGGTTTTGAAACTGAATTTGAAGTTGGGTTTATAGATTCCATAATATATTCCTATTGACATACAATTGGTTGCACCGCTGTAACATTAACTAACGCAAATTCAATACCATTACCATATATATTAATGGTAATTCTTGTCTTCTCATAAACTATCGGATAACCAATGTGGTTAAAGTATAATCCGCCCCTTCTGAGAAAGCGTGTAATAAGAGATTTGCTACTTTTCGCGCAAAACACATAAATAGATATAAAGTTACACAACGAAACGATCATTATTTTTAAAAATAAGATACTATGGAAAAGATTTCCAATTACAATGAATAATTACCCTGTTAGCATATGGTGGTTTTTGTTAAGAAAGAAGCCTACTTTTCTTTTGACAATACATAACCACAAGGCTAAAATAAACTTAAAATCCTTGTCCGTGAATGACAATATTATGATCACTGCAGCCAGTAGAGGAAAGCTGGGGAACGGAAATATCAGCGGTTTAAATACAAAAAGATCGAAGAATTCGCTATCCCCTGATGCACTGACCATGGTTACCCAAAAATGAGCAAGGCCGATTAGGAAAATGCCAGAGTAGGCAAATCTCTGCCTGTTTTTTTGATCCTTAAAATATTTAACAGGGTTTAACCGGGCCATTGGTTGTTCAATATAGCTAAGTTTTGATTAAAAAAACTGAGGCCATGTCTCAAAATAAATCCCTGGTAACAAGTTATTCTGTGAATGTTCGAACTGCTAATAAAGCATAGATCGCGGTAAATGTAAATATGTCTTTAATTTTAATAAACTCATTTGGGCCATGGGAAACTGATAACAAACCTGGTCCGTAGGCGAAAGTTGGCATCCCTAACTTGGCATAGAACCGGTTTTCCAAAAGGCCAGGACATAATTCAAGAACTGGGGTTTTCTTCTTAACTTCCGTGATACACGCCACCAGACTTTTTGCCAAAGGCACATCTTCTGATATTCCCGTTGAATCCCCTTCCTGGAAAATATCAACCTCAATATTGATTCCATTGTTTTTGTGCATTTCCAGAATTTCCAGGATTTGTTTTTTCTCAGTATCTAAGATTTCCTCAGGGTTTATTCTACGGTCAATTGTAAAAGAACATTCTTCTGGCACCACGTTGAAATTAGTGCCTCCTCTGGTTTCTCCTCCAAGCAGGAAGATTGATGAACGGGACATTTCAGGTTGAATATTAAAATTCGTCTTTCTCTTACCAACTTCTTTTTTTAATTCCATTAATGAATTTACAACCTCTATCATTTGTTCAAATGCATTGATACCTTTATAATGCAAGCCCACATGGGCAGGCTTTCCTTTGATGGTTACTTTCATGGAAATTGCCCCACGGTTTGCGTTCCAGATAATGCCGCTAGATGGCTCAGGCGTAAGCAATCCGATGCCATCTTTGCCAAGGTATCCAGACTGGGCCAGATATTGAGATCCAAATTTGCCGCCAGTTTCTTCATCGGGCACAAAAGTCAACCCTACTTTGCCATTCAGTTCCACATTGCAATCTTTTAAGGCTTTAACCGCATAAATCATTACTGCCAAACCACTTTTCATATCGGATGATCCCCTTCCAAAAAGATTGCCTTTCTCAATGTAAGGCTCAAACTGGGAAGGGTCAGAAGCAGGGACTACATCATAATGTCCATGAAAGTGCAAAGTTTCCTTACCGGTCCCAAAAAAACTCTGGAGGGCATAATTTGGATTTACTTTATCATCAGTTGGAATTTCTATTTTGTTGTACGCCAGGCCAATTTCATCTAGTTTTTCACTGATTACATCAATACACTTGCCATAAGAATTTCCAGGTGGATTTTCGGTAGGTATTGAAATTAGCTTTTTAATGAATTCCAGCATCTCGTCCTGATAGGATTCTATTGCTTGGGTTAATTTAGTTTTCATAATTAGCCTAAGGGAATATTGTTTTTGGCCAGATAGTTATTCAACTAATTTACAATTTAGAATAAAATAGATTACTTTATCGGAAAATATATATTCAACAATAACCCCTACAATAATGAATATCAGGAATATCAATTTTATACTTATTGTTTTTCTATTTATTGGCTCAACTTTAACAGCACAAAATAAGCTCAAAGTATTAATTGCCGTGGATATGGAAGGAATAGCTGGGGTAGTAACCGGGGAACAATTGGGGCCTTCAGGCTTCGAGTACCAGAGGTTCAGGGAGTTTATGACCAATGAGGCCCTGGCAGCGGTTGAGGGGGCAAAGCTGGGAGGGGCTACAGAAATAGTAGTGGCCGATTCACACGGTAATGGTCAAAACCTCCTGATTGAGCAATTTCCTGAAGATGTACAGATTGTGAGGTCATGGCCTCGTCGATTTGGGATGATGGGAGGGCTGGATGATACTTTTGATGCGGTGATGATGATCGGGTATCATTCCTCGACCAGTAACCTTGAGGGAGTTCGGGCCCATACATTTTCCAGTGCCAGGTTAACAGCAGTAAAGATTAATGGCAACTCAGTAAGCGAAGGGACTTATGCCGCGATGTTAACAGGTCATTTTGATATACCAGTAGTATTAATTACCGGTGATAATGTAGCAACAGCCGAAGTCCAAGCTTTGGTACCCGGTATTGAAACTGCCGTGGTCAAGGAAGCTTATGGCTTTCATTCTGCCAAAACCTTCACTCCGGCCAGGGCAGCAAAATTGATAAAAGACAAGGCTAAAGCAGCCATGAAAAAGGTAAAAAACATTAAGCCAATAAAGTTGGAAGGCCCTGTAACTTTTGATGTATCATTCAAAAATTACCGCCCGGTGGAAGCTTTGAAGTATTTGTCCATCGTGGAACGGATTGATTCCCATACCATTAGGTTTATCGGTAAAGACATGGTTGAGGTAGCGGATTTCCGTACTTTTTTACTGGAGTATAACAGTAACCTGTCACCATAGATCAATTGGCACGTGGCAAACCGCTTTCTTTGATGGTTGTTGTAGATTTGATGTTTTGGTAAAGATTACTGCTGCTGTTGGTTCATTCTTCTTCTCAGTTTGTTAACCAGAAAGATGAGTATAAAAATGAGCAGAACAATAAAATAAGCTATTGTAGAGTAACTTTTTGCCTGGGTGAATAAATTTGTTGTTTGAGCTAGTAAATCAGATATACTCGGGTATGATTTGAGCATTGATATAATCCCAAAATTCTCCAGGTAGTCAAAAACTCCCGCCAATACTGGGATAAAACACAGATAGTAGAGTGTGCTTTTTGATTTGACAATTTCTTTTAAAACCAGTGCCAATAGCAGGAAATATGTTATGGCAAACAGCAGGGGATATATCATGTCCAACGGTATTTGTTGGTACAGGTAAGCGCTTCTTCCACTAGGGCCTAAACTTGCCATCAAAATTGTAACATAGTTGAAATCATAGCCTGTTGGCATCATGTCCAGTAATTTCATTTCATCTGCATAGCTCATTACATTTGGAATTGTACCGAAAACCATTATAGAATAAATGATCTGTGTGACAATAAAAAAGAAGATGACTTTTTTACCTGTTGAATGCTTATCTAAAAATTGCCAAATTTTTTGATTCATTACTTGTATTACTTAATTGCAACTTTTCAAGAACATTTTAGTATTCCTTGCTGTTGACAAAATATGTTTTTACTCAAATCACAGGATGTGAAAATAATCAATTGCTTTGGTGAATCAAATACAATTGCATTTAAACAAAGCTTTTAATTTCAGTCTATTATTTAGGAAAATTGGGATGTGATTTTATTCTTCTAATCTGGTGGATGTGCCTTTTGGTATGTGTGATATTGGTTAACAATATTTGGTGCAAATCCCTGGTGCGTCTAAAATCGGATTTATCCGGGATATCCCTGAAGGTAATTTGCTGGCGCAGGTCTACATCTGTTTCACTTGTAAATTCAATCAACTTGTCGGTGGCCCTGTTAATTTGATGTACAGCATCGGATTTATTGCACCATCTCCCAAGAGGTGTTACACCCCAATCCGCAGTTCCTTTTGTAGGATCAGTTTCGTATTTGAGGATCATTTTGTCATTGTCCTTAAGGTTTCCGATATATTTTGGTTGAGGGGGAGTATTGGAGATCACGTAAATTTCACTGTAATGCATCACCTCGTGGAGGC
>CBDVAV010000466.1:0-4386 GCA_965372055.1 uncultured bacterium
TGGATGCTGCAGAGTTCGACACATACAATCATTACTTTCGCCTTCACATCCGATTTACATATTGCATCGGCAATTTTCAAAGCACTAAATGCTGCGTAACATCCCATGTAATTAAAGGCCGATCTGGCCACTGTTGATTTCAATCCCAGGGATTTTACCAAATCGATATCCAGGCCGGGTGCATACATGCCAGTACAACTTACCGTGATTAAATGAGTTATGGATGTTGTTTCCAAACTTACGGATTCGAAGCAGGAATTTATTGCCGTGAGACTTAATGGTAAGGCCTGTTGCTGGTAAAGCTTCATGCGTGAGCCGGTTCCGGGGAAATGATCCAACATATTGTTTTCAGGAAAAAAACCAGATTCTTTACCCATGTTATAGTCAGGGATCACACTATATCTCCTTGTTATTCCTGAAGCCCTGTATAATGCCTTAAGCCTGGGAACTTCTTTTTCGGTCAGGTCATGTGCCAGGATCATAAATTCTTCAATTTTCGATTGAGGAATACCTTCACCTGGATTGGCTGTACCAATGGCAGTTATATAGGACATAGTTTACTATTAACTTATAAATTGCAGGACTAAAACCTGGATTTATCAGAATAACAATTTTTTTTAAAGAATGATTAAAAAATCTACCTTACTCCATCTAAGAATCCCTTTTTCCTTCTTTCTATTGCCAATATTCCTTTTTGCCATGGCCACCGCCCCCTTTCAGATGGATTTTAAACCCTGGCTGGTATTTGCCATACTCCATTTGTTACTTTACCCCGCCAGTAATGGGTTTAACAGTTATTATGATAAAGATGAGAAAAGTATAGGCGGGTTACAAAATCCACCACCGGTTTCCAGGCAGTTGTTGATTTATTCATTAATGTTGGATTTGATGGCAGTACTTTTGGCTTTATGGCTGGATTTTGGATTTGCCATGATGGTATTTGTCTATGGCATGGTTTCCAAAGCCTACAGCCACCCCTCTATCAGGCTAAAGAAATATCCGGTCCTGGGCTGGCTTACCATTGGGATTTTCCAAGGTTTATTTACTTTCCTCATGGTAATTAAAGGATTAGCTGAAATTGACTGGATAGGATTAGTGGATTATTTAATTCCTGCAATACTTGGCACCATTCTCTTATTGGGTTCATATCCAATGACCCAGGTTTATCAGCATCAGGAGGACCAAAAAAGAGGGGACATCACCATTAGTTTAAAGCTTGGAATATTAGGAACATTCCACTTTACAGCCCTTTTCTTTACCTTGTCTGTGGCATTGTATATTTTTTATTTTTTAAACTATTATTCCCTTCAAATAGCTATCCTGTTCCCCGTTTTATTGTCCCCAACTTTGATTTATTTTATCCTTTGGTATCTGAAGGTGAGAAAGCAGGCGGCACTGGCAAATTTTAAAAATACCATGCGGCTAAACTTCATTTCTTCCCTTTGCTTAAATATATTTTTCGTGATACTTTTTTTCTATTCTCGATAAGGGATATCATTTTCTGTCTCATGTTGGGCAACCGTAAATTTTTACAGAGAGGACTGTGAATGATAAACAGACTTTTAATATATATACAACTACCAGCTTAAAGCTGCTAGATTTGATTGCAGCTATAAGCTGCCTAATGACAATGAATGTCGAACAAGGAACACTGATTTTGGATTTCAAAAGTTCTTGCGATACTATTTCATTTCAACATTCAAAAAAAACTTTATGAAATATGTCCGTGCTCCTTAAAATAGATCAAAGGGGATAAATTCAAAAATCTAAAATCGTTAATCGATGTTCGATATTCAATAACACTAAAGTTGCCACCTAAAGGCGTGAGATTTTACCAATCCCAATAACTAGAAATCAAAATGGCTTTCCATGGGTCTGCTTGATCATCCACAGAGCCAAAGGTCTCAAATATTTCGCGATACCAATGGTAAGGTTGGACTGATTGTATCCCCCGAATAAATTTTGAAACCTTTTACCAAATGTCACTCTTGGGCCAAATAGGGTATTCCATATTTCCGTGTAATCCTTTTCCAGCTTCTTTCTGCCATAATTACTGTCATTGTAAAACCTGAAAATTAGGTCGGAGAGTATTTTCCCAGCATTAATGGCCATGGCCATTCCGTTCCCGCATAAAGGGGTGATCATACCAGCCGAATCACCTACCATAAGTATGTGGTTTTCCACAGGACTCTTTGGTTCAAAGGATATTTCGTTAATTACTTTAGGATCAGAAAATAAAAATTGCGCCTCCGTGAAAATGGCTTTTAGAAATGGATTTTTATACAACCTCTCTTCTTCCAGCTTTTTAATCGAACCGTATTTCTTTAAATTCTCCCTGGTACTCAAATAACAAAGGTTTACAGCATCCCCTTCTACACGGCTCATTCCACAATAGCCTCCTGTAAAATTATGGATTGAAATCAAATCATCGGGGACATCATACCGTATGTGGTACTTAACTCCAACATAAGGTGATTTTTTGCTAAAAAAACTTCTATTTAGAGTTCTGTCTAAGTTAGATCTTTTGCCAAAGGCCCCAATTACCAGTTGTGACTTTAGGTTAAGTCCGTTGTTACAGCTAATTTCAAAATAATCACCTTTGTCTTGGATTTTGGTTACCGTGGTATTGAGATGGAATTTTGTGCCAGTACCTTTTGCTTTTTGGTAAAGAAAATTGTCGAAATTGTAGCGGCTGATCCCGAACCCACCTTGTTGCAGTGGTAATATCACAGCATTGCCATTAACCGAAGAAAGCTGCAGCCGGTTGATTTGCGGAGGGGAGAGTTTTTCTGGATAAGCTCCCAGTGATTTCAGGTAATTTGTTGCTTCATGTGAGACATATTCACCACAAACCCTATGAAAGGGATACTCTTTTTTCTCTATTACGATGGTTGAAACACCTTTTTTGTTCAAATCAATGGCACAAATCAGTCCCGCTAATCCACCTCCTATAATTGTTACTTGTTGCAAAACCCGATGTCGTTTAAACTACACATAGCCACTATAGCTGATTAATTGTTGTTTATAAACAAACACAATATTTCTTAAAAAATTGAATATACAACTAACTATTCAGGTAAAAAAAGCTTGCCGGAAATCAGGATTTGTACGTATTTGATTAAAATTTTAGCACAATAGTTATACAATTCAGCGCATTATTTCTTTGCTTCAATACCTACTATTATTGATTAAGACCATTACAGATTAAATTCATCAGTTGGTATTTTTTGGAATATGGGTCTACCGGATACACTGAAGTTATTAATTTTTATACACCTCAGGGATGACCCTGAACTCAATAGTTTGGAGAATTTTGATATCCAAAAGACTTGTATCGGAGGATCGTAGAAGTGCAATATTAAAAACCGAAGAATAGCCTTTTAAGGGACTACTAACACCTCTTTCAACAAAGCATCCGCTTTTTGTTCAACATGCCACAGGTCATAATCTTTTTGCATATTTAGCCACATTTCAGCATCTGTTTGAAATGCTTTCGAAAGACGTAATGC
Source organism: uncultured bacterium (assembly GCA_965372055.1). GTDB lineage: Bacteria > Bacteroidota > Bacteroidia > Cytophagales > Cyclobacteriaceae > CBDVAV01. The sequence goes on from CBDVAV010000466.1 coordinate 3,510, forward strand.
CATTTCGGGGCTTATTCCTGTTCGTCCATTCACAATAGAAGATAAGTTCTCTCTAGTAACACTTAAAAACTTTGCAGCTGTTGTAATACTTAGTTTTTTGTCTTCCAAGTACAGTTCTTTAAGAACTTTCCCTGGGTGGGGAGGATTATACATTTTTGATCTCATAGTTTTTCTTGGTTAATGGTAATCTTCATAATTAACATCAAAGATATCTCCTTCATAAAACCGGAATGTAATTCGCCAATTCCGGCTTACAGATAAAGACCAATATCCTTTCCGGTCTCCGGTTAGTGGGTGCAACCCTGAAAGATTAATCTTGTTCACATCAGTAGTTCTGTTTAATATCGCTAAAATAGCTCTGATTTTATTCACATATTGTGTCGATAAGCCCTTATGATCTCCTTGCTCAAAGAACCTTTTCAGTCCTTTATGCTTGAAACTCTGAATCATTTAACAAATATAGCAATCTTTACGTGAATTGTGAACTAACGGTTCACGTTTGTTGAATAAAGTAATAATTATTACTAAGGGTGAATAAAGATTAAAATCCAAAATGGTATTTCATGGTCATTGAATACCTGATTTCTAAATAAACATCTCATAAAACAATACATAGTGTTGTTACTGACACAGGAACATTGTATTATTAAAATTCTCTCCAAATAAAAATTATGGATAATACATCTCGTGGTGAATTCTCATCTGCATTCGGATTTGTGATGGCAGCAGCAGGATCCGCCATTGGTTTAGGCAATATTTGGGGCTTCCCTACCCAAACCGCACAAAATGGAGGGGCAGCCTTCGTGCTATTTTATTTGATCCTCACTTTTTTGGTAGGGTATCCGGTATTACTGGCAGAGTTTACCATTGGTCGTTA
>CBDVAV010000467.1:0-4367 GCA_965372055.1 uncultured bacterium
TCATCCTATAGTTGGTTAAAATGTAATCTTGATAAAATTTACAACATTTCAATTAGGGATTTTGTATGTGAAGGTGAAACTACCTGAGCCAACTTCTACCCTAACATTGGTATCCATTTGCTGAATTGCATCAATACCATTGAGATTTGCAGTAAGTGGTTGGCTGGATTCTTCTAATTCTGCCATCTTTGCATGGGGTAGAATTACTGTTGCTGTGGTATTGGGGGGGATATCCACCTTAAGTTGGAAGGATTGATTATCAATTGTCCAGTCGGATATTATTTCACCATACATGGAATTATGGCTGGCCATTGCCTGGGTAAGGGTGCCTCCCGGTTGAGGAGCAATGATGATGTGCTTGTACCCTGGCATTTGCTCATCAATATTGATGCCTGCAACGGTGGTGTACATCCAATTTCCAATTGCTCCATAAGCGTAATGATTGAAAGAATTCATTCCAGCATTTTGAAAGGTACTATCAGGCTTAATGCCATCCCATCTTTCCCAAATGGTGGTTGCCCCCATGGTGACCGGATAAAGCCACGATGGGTAGGATTTCTGCTCTAACAATGTATAAGCTTTGTCCAATAGCCCATAATTGGTAAGTACATCACATATATGAGGTGTTCCTAAAAATCCAGTGGTAATATGATCATCATATCGTTCAATGTTCTTTTTCAAACGGTCGGCAGCTTGCAACTGCAAGTCTTCGGGAAGCAAACCAAATTTCAGGGCCAGTACATAAGCGGTTTGAGAACTCGAAACTAATCTCCCACTGGGAGTTAAGTATTCACTGCGGAACTTCTCTTTTACCTTTGATGAAAGTTCATTATAATATTTTTCATCTTCCATTTTTCCCAAAACTTTGGCAGTTTTGCTCAGCAAATCCGCAGAATGGGCAAAGAATGCTTGTGCAAGAAGGTATTTATCAGTAATGGCAGAAATACCATCCCTGTCATCATTTTTACTAAAAAAAAGCCAGTCACCAAAGTGAAAGCCAGTATTCCAAAGCCCATCCTCTCCTGTATTGTCTTCCATATATTTTACCCAGGCCTTCATACTTTTGTATTGTCGTTCGAGAAGCCGTTTATCGCCATATGACAGATATATATCCCATGGAATAATAGTGGCTGCATCAGCCCAGCCTGTAGCCCCTCCAGCCCTGGGTTGAAGAACATTGGGAATTACAAAAGGCACCATACCATCATCGTTTTGATCCGCTTCTAAATCCTGTAACCATTTTGCAAAGAATGAAGCAACATCCATATTGAATGCAGCTGTCGGTGTAAATGCTTGTGCATCGCCCGTCCAACCCATGCGCTCATCCCGCTGAGGGCAATCTGTCGGAACATCTAAAAAATTCCCCTTTTGCCCCCATTGAATATTGTGCTGCAATTGATTCAGAAGCGGCTCTGAACAGAAAAAATTGCCGGTAGGTTTTATATCGGAATGTATCACGATCCCCAATAGATTATCCAAAGTTGGGTTTTCGAGACCTTCTACCTTTACATAACGGAAGCCCATGAATGTGAAATGTGGTTCGTAAGTTTCAGTACCACTCCCTTTTAAAGTATAATCAACAGCGGCCTGGGCAGCCCGAAGATTCTCGGTGTAAAAGTTGCCATCTTTATCCAGTACTTCGGCATGATGTAAGGTTATGGTTTGCCCTGCATTTCCACTTACTTTAAGTCGGACTCTGCCTACCATGTTTTGCCCGAAATCGTAAACTGTTTCCCCTTTGGGTGTTTTAAAAATATTAATGGGTTGAAGTTCTTGAATTTTCTTAACCGGAGGACCAACTGGGGAAATTAAATTGTCTTTGGAGTGTTCAATTATGGTCACCTTTGACCAACTTTCATCATTGAAACCGGATATCGCCCACTTTTTTTCTAATCTGGCATCGTAGGATTCCCCGTTATACAAGTCTGATTCCAAAATTGGCCCTGATGAAGATTTCCAGGAATTGTCTGATAGAATGGTCTCTTTAGATCCATTTTCATAGGTGATTTCAAGCTGAAGTAAAAGAGCAAGCTTATCGCCATAGAAATTGCGTTGTGTGGCCCATCCTATGTAGCCCCGATACCAGCCATCGCCTAGGGTCACTCCTATGCAATTCCCTCCTTGTTGAATCATGTCAGTTACATCATAAGTCTGATATTGCAATCGCTTTTGGTAGCTGGTCCAGCCAGGAGTGAACTCCCGATCGCCAACTTTCTGTCCGTTGATTTGTACTTCATAAAGTCCCAATGAAGTAATATAAAGCCTGCCACTGATTATAGGTTGCGATGTAATGAACTCTTTACGCAACAGGTTCGCGGGCTGTGATTTGGAAATATCCTCCTCGACACTTGATTGGATCCATTGTGCTTGCCAATCAGAAGGTGAAAGCAGCCCCATTTCCCAATATTGAGGTTCCCACTCGGTCCAATTGCCATAATTGTCCCATACCCGAACTAGCCAATGGTAACGCTGCTTTGATTGCAATCCCTCCCCTTCATATTCGATATGAATTGACTGATCAGAATTTACTTTTTTTGAGTCCCACACCAGATTTTCATCACTACTGAAATCTGAATTGCTTTTCGACACACGAATATGATATGCAGTTTGCATAACACCTCTATTAGAGGATCGAAGTTCCCAGCTGAAACGTGGCTTGAGTTCGCCAGTCCCAATGGGATTGGATTTGTATTCACTGCGAAGATTGTGGAGGGATAATTTCTGTGCATCAAGAATGCTTGCTGATAGGATTAGAGAGATGCTTAAGATGCTTGATAAAACTTTCATAATAAGGAGGTTTATCCTAATTTACAAAAGCAAATCCAATATCCAAATTCAAATGCCGGAAGTAGGAATAGATCAAAGTAGTGCAAATGTTAATGAATATGAACGAGAGCCGGTACCTAATAATAGAAGGAAAAATTGGGGCAGTTTCCTGGGTATGTATGCAGGAGAACATACTGCAGGCACGGAATTTATGATCGGTCCACTTTTTCTCACCGCTGGGGTCAGTGCTTTTGATTTGATCATAGGTTTGCTGGTAGGGAATTTTCTTGCGGTACTAAGTTGGCGATTTATTACTGCTCCAATAGCCACCAATGCCAGATTGACACTTTATTATCAATTGGAAAGGATTTGTGGTAAGAACCTGGTAAAAGTTTACAACCTGGCCAACGGCCTTCTCTTTTGCTTTTTGGCAGGGGCTATGATTACAGTTGCTGCCACCGCTGTTGGTGTACCATTTGACATGAACATGCCAACTTTATCCGATACCTATCCAACCAGCATAACATGGATATTGGTAGTGGTTGCTGTTGGAGGGGTAATTTCTTATGTGGCGGCACGTGGATACAATATGGTGTCAAAGTTTGCCAATATAGCCGCTCCATGGATGGTCTTGATTTTCATTGCCATTGGTATTGTTGCCATAATTCGATTGAATGTAAATTCGTTCGCTGATTTTTGGACGATTTGGGGTGAAGGTGGCGAGCCAATGGGTGAGCAGATTAAATACACTTTTTGGCATGTGGTTATTTGGTCCTGGCTGGTAAATGCTGCCATGCACATTGGCATGTCTGACCTTACTATTTTTCGTTACGCAAAAAATCAAAGTGCAGGATGGACCAGTGCTGCCGGAATGTATTTAGGACATTACGTGGCCTGGATTTGTGCAGCATTACTTTACTCGTTATACTTAAAGTCCCCTGAAGCGATGCAATTTCTTGCTAATGGAGATGCCCCTCCGGTTGCGCCTGGGCCAATGGCCTATGATGCGGTAGGTATTGCAGGATTGGTTTGTGTGGTTGTGGCAGGATGGACAACAGCCAACCCTACCATTTATCGGGCTGGATTGGCTTTTCAGGCAATTGTCCCCAAAGCTTCGACCTTCAAGATGACGCTGTTTACCGGCTTACTGGCAACCATGGCAGGTATATTTCCAGCAGTGGCCATGAAATTACTTGATTTTGTAGCCTTGTATGGTTTTATCCTCGCCCCGATTGGAGCAGTGATTGTATTCGATGTCTATTTTTTAAAGCAGTTTAATATTTTAAATAATTATGCTGAGAAAGCTGGTATAGCTTTTAATCTAGCTGTATTTATGGCCTGGGTATTGAGTGTTGGCTCTTTTTACTTGCTTTCCATTTCGGAGGATATCTTTCTTTCCTTTCTAACAATTCCCACTTGGCTGACATGTGGTCTGTTGTATTTATTGTTTTCCCGGTTTTATCAGAAGAAAATAGCATGAAGAATATTCTTAAAATAGTAGCGTATTTAGGATTAGGGTTAACTTTAATACCATCGTTGTTGGTTTGGAGTGAAGCACTTGATCTAACTATGAACAAGACACTAATGCTTATAGGTACAAT
>CBDVAV010000468.1:0-4358 GCA_965372055.1 uncultured bacterium
GGAATTCGTATGGGAATACACCCTGACGACCCTCCATATCCAATACTGGGCTTGCCAAGGGTTGTGAGCACGGAATCTGATATAGCGGAATTATTATCGGCTGTTAATAGTCCTAGTAATGGAGTGACTTTTTGCACCGGCTCATTTGGTACCAGGGCAGATAATGACCTAACTGCTATGGCTAAAAGGTTTGGCAAAAAGATCCATTTTATTCACCTCAGAAATATTACCAGGGATGATGATGGCAACTTTTACGAAGCAGACCACCTATCCGGGGATGTGGACATGTATAATGTAATGAAGGTGCTTTTGGAGGAACAGCATAATCGTATAGACACGGGAAGGGAAGATTATCGCATGCCAATGAGGCCTGATCATGGACATAAAATGCTGGATGATTTAACCAAACAAACCAATCCAGGCTATTCCTCTATAGGCCGCCTGAGGGGTTTAGCGGAGTTGAGAGGATTGGAAATGGGCATAGAAAGGAGTTTATTCAATAAATGAAAGAATTTTTAGGAAAGGATTTTTTACTGGACAATAGGATATCTGAAGACTTATATTATGGCTATGCACAGGATTTGCCCATTATTGACTACCACTGCCATTTGTCACCAGAAGATATTGCCACTGATCGTCAGTTCAAAAACATAACAGAAGCTTGGTTGGAAGGTGATCACTATAAGTGGAGGGCCATGCGTACTGCAGGGGTGAAGGAGGACTACATTACGGGGGATGCCAATGATGAAGAAAAGTTTAACAAATGGGCTCAAACGGTACCGCTGACTATTAGAAACCCGCTTTATCACTGGACTCACTTAGAGTTAAGAGGGTATTTTAATATTAACCGGATTTTGGATGATTCCAGTGCAAAGGAAATCTACGAACAATCTTCAAACCAATTACAGCAGGATGATTATTCCTGTAAAGGTTTATTAAAAAAAATGAAAGTTGAAGTGGTATGTACTACCGATGATCCTGCAGATTCACTTTCACATCACCAACAATTAGCTTCAGAAAATTTTGAAATTAAGATTCTCCCCACTTTTAGACCCGATAAAGCCTATAATTTCGAAAATCCGGAAGAATATAACCTTTACTTAAGCAAACTTGCTCAAACTTCCAATCAGGAGATTAACAGCTATCAAAACCTGCTGGAGGTGTTAAAGAAGAGGATTGATTACTTTCATGAAAACGGGTGCCGTTTGTCGGATCATGGTTTGGAAAGATTATACTATAAACCTGGCAGTGATACAGAACTGAAAGAATTGTTCATTAAAGTAAGATCAGGAAAAAAACTAAAATCGGATGAAATTGAAAAATTGAGAACTGGAATACTATTGGAGCTAGGGAAATCCTATCATGAACATTCATGGGTACAACAATTTCATCTTGGGGCACTGCGCAATGTTAACACCCGCTTGCTCAGTTCAATTGGACCGGATACCGGATTTGATTCCATTGGGGATTTTGAGCAAGCAACTTCCATGGCAAAATTTTTTGATCATCTGGATCAGGATAACCAACTTGCTAAAACCATTCTTTATAATATAAACCCAGCGGATAATGCCGTGTTCTCTACCATGATTGGTAATTTCAATGATGGCTCAATAAAAGGAAAAATGCAATTTGGTTCGGCCTGGTGGTATTTGGATACTAAGCATGGTATTGAAGATCAACTTAATACATTATCAAACTTGGGAATATTGAGTTGTTTTATTGGAATGCTAACTGATTCCAGAAGCCTTCTCAGTTATCCACGGCACGAGTATTTTAGAAGGATACTATGTAATTTGATTGGGAAAGATGTTGCCAATGGACATTTGCCGGATGATAGAGAGTGGTTGGGAAGCATTATCAGGGATATTTGCTATTACAATGCCAAAGAATATTTCAAGTTTTAAGATAGAAGGAAGTTATAGTATGAAACAACCATAATTAAAACACAAACAAGCATGATTAAAATTAGTTTCACGCAAAGTAACATAAGAGTTGAAACGCAAAGATCACCAAGGACATCTCTGCGTTCTTTGCGAGTACTTTCTTGGCTTTGCGTGGATAAATTCATTTTAGATAACCATCATATGGTTTTATGAAACAAGCATGATAAAAATTGATATTTACTTAGTTGTTCATATTAAGGATGTCACAAAATTTCAAACGGATGAAAAATATTGTTTCACGCAAAGTACCATTAAGAGTTGAAACGCAAAGATCACCAAGGACATCTCTGCGTTCTTTGCGAGTACTTTCTTGACTTTGCGTGGATAAATTCATTTTAGATAAATATCATATGGTTTTATGGAACAAGCATGATAAAAATTGGTTTTTACTTAGTTGTTCATATTAAGGATGTTACAAAATTTTAGACAGATGAATAAGGTAGTAACATTCGGAGAAATCATGCTTCGGCTTGCTCCGCCGGGATTTTTGAGATTCTCCCAAACTAATTCTTTTAATGCGATTTATGGTGGTGGCGAGTCCAATGTAGCTGTATCTCTGGCTAATTATGGTATTCCTGTGGAATTTGTGACCCGTCTTCCCGACAATGATATTGGTAAATGTGCTTTAATGGAAATGAAGAAAAGAGGGGTCGGCACAAGTCATATAATTTACGGTGGAGAGAGGTTGGGGATTTATTTCCTTGAAACTGGTGCAGTTGGCAGAGGCAGTAAGGTAGTATATGATAGGGCCAATTCCGCTATGGCAGAAATTGAAAAGGGAATGATTGATTGGGAAGAAGTTTTTAAAGATGCCCAGTGGTTTCATTGGACAGGCATTACCCCGGCAATTTCACAAGGTTCAGCAGATGTGTGCCTGGAAGCCATCACCAAAGCCAATCAAATGGGCATGACTGTATCCACGGACTTGAACTATAGAAAGAAATTGTGGAAGTATGGGAAAAAGCCCTCGGAAATTATGCCGGAACTGGTTTCCGGTTGTGATATCATTCTTGGCAATGAGGAGGATGCTGAAAAACACTTCGGAATTTGTCATCAAGGAGTAGATGTAACAAAGGGGGAAACTGTGGATGCAAAATCTTATCTATCTGTTTGCAAACAACTGATGGAAAAATTCCCCAAAGCCAAAAAAGTGGCCATCACCTTGAGAGGGTCGATCAGTGCTTCCCATAACACCTGGTCGGGGATACTATTTGACGGCAGTATTTTGCTTGAAGCACCCACTTACCAAATCACCCATATTGTTGACAGGGTGGGGGGAGGTGATTCTTTTATGGGTGGGCTTATCTATGGATTGATCAGTTACCCAAACGATGATCAAAAGGCATTGAATTATGCTGTAGCGGCTTCATGCCTGAAACATACCATATATGGGGACAGTAATTTAGTGACCATTGACGAAGTTGAAAAACTTATGGAAGGTGATGCTTCAGGACGAGTATCAAGATAAACACGCAGTTTAGTTTCTATTAATAAGCATCGTCATGCCGGAAAAATATACCTTAATTTTCCAAAAGGTATATTTTGTCCGGTATCTGATGGAGGCTATTGAAAGTTAATAATTGGATTCAGGTTAGTAAATATTGTTAAGATAAAATAGATTTATAACATGGCAAAATTCTCAAGAATACAAGTGGCCTTAACAATGAAAAAAACAGGATTAATACCCCTGTTTTATAATAAGGATATTGAAGTTGCCAAAAAAGTATTAACTGCATGTTACCAGGGAGGGGCAAGGTTACTGGAGTTTACCAATCGTGGCGATTTTGCCCATGAGGTATTTGGTGAATTAAACAAATATGCAGAAGAAAAATTGCCGGAGATGATTTTAGGGGTGGGATCAGTGGTGGATGGTGGCACTGCTTCCCTGTATATGCAACTAGGAGCTAATTTTGTGGTAAGTCCGGTTTTGAGAGAGGACATTGCCGTTGTCTGTAACCGTCGTAAAGTACTTTGGTCCCCAGGTTGCATGTCGTTAACTGAGATCGCCAGGGCCGAAGAGTTAGGGGCGGAGATCGTGAAAATATTTCCGGGAGGTCAATTGGGGCCTGGGTTTGTTAAAGCCATAAAGGGGCCTTGCCCATGGACCAGCATCATGCCCACCGGAGGGGTAGCTCCAACTGAGGAAAACCTTTCCGCTTGGTTTGAAGCCGGGGTAACCTGTGTTGGGATGGGATCAAAACTGATTAGTAATGATTTAATAGCTCAAAATGACTATCAATCCCTGGAAGATAAAGTAAGTTTTACCCTTGATTTGATTAAAAAAATTAGAACAAGTAACAAGTAACACAACTGATTAAATGATGCCTTTTAAACTAAAATTGAGGTACTTCTTTCTCTTGGTTTTAATTTTATCCTTATATAGCTGTAATGAAAATCAGGAGGTCAAAACCATTA
>CBDVAV010000469.1:0-4352 GCA_965372055.1 uncultured bacterium
TACTCCTCCATTGGTACGAATACATCCAGGCTGACCATCAATGGAAACTTGTTTGAGGAAAAATTGGATCACATAGTTGTTAATCCATTGCCTTTGGATATTATGGTCACCCTTGAAGCTGACACAGTTTGCGTTGGCACTTCCGCATTTTTAATAATGGACAACACTCAAACAGGGGTAACCTATGAATTTTTCAATGATACCATTTCCCTTGGTTCGATTGCGGGAGGAGGTAATCTAAACGTGGAAATCTCCCCTATCAATTCAGAAACAATCTTCAAGATTATTGCAATCGATGATAATACACAATGTTCACTGGAATTAACGGATAAACCCTCAGTTGCCACTAAGGAGAATCCAATTGCGGATATTGCCCAAGATGCCAGTAATGATCTTGTGGCAACAGTTGGTGGACAAACATATCAATGGTTTCATCAAGGTGATCCAATCACGGATGCCACAGACAGTGTACACACACCCCGTTTATTAGGTCTTTATTCCGTAGAAATTACCAGTAATGGATGTACAACTTTGTCTGACGATTTTAGTGTTATCGTAGTTGGATTTAATGACAGCCACTTATCAAAAGAATTGAAGATTTATCCTAATCCTGCAACTTCAATTTTAAGTTTGGAATTGAGTGATCCTGTTATTGGTGAAGGAAAAACGATCATTTACGATCAACGAGGAAGTAAGGTATACGAATCATCATACCTCAAAACAACAAATATCTTTAAAAGTGAAATAGACATTTCAGAACTCAAACCTGGCTCCTATATTGTAAAGATTTCTGTAAATGATAAGGAGTTTCTAAGTAGAATAATAAAGAGCAATTAAAAAATCCAAAAAATGCCATGAAATTTTTCACCCCAATATTGATGATGGTCGTGTTTATACTTTTAATGGGATGCAGCAAAACAGCCAGTGTGGTAACTACGAGCGAGAGATACAAGGATGTTGCAATTAATAAATACAAGGAAGGTTATATCTTTTACCCAAGTGGGAATACGAAATATGTCCTTTGTACCAAGGAGATAGAAGGCACGGCCTTGAATCCAGCCAATCACATTGATTTCTTTGTTTACGATGGTATTGAGGAAAAAATTGTATTGGAAAAAACTGTCGACAACGGCAAAGTCAAATGGTACAGTGATTTTCAAATTGAAGTATTGTCTATCCCCGGAAATATGGCTCAAGGGCAAACACTTGATGATTATACCAAGGTCTATAATATAGAATCGGGGGAAGTAAAGACCAAGAGCGAACTCACAATTAAGAAAAAAAATTAGAATTACCTTCCAACTTATTCTGTTCTCAATGAATTTACTGGATTAACAAATGCAACTTTTACACATTGAAAGCCAATGGTTATTATCGCTATTATTAAAGTAATTCCCCCGGCCAGTAGAAATACCCCAGAATTAAGGGAAACCCTGAACTCAAATTGCTGAAGCCAATTATCAACAAAATAGTAAGTAAAAGGGGCGGCAATCAGCATTGATGTCACAATCATGCCAACATAACTTCTTGTGAGAAGGTAAATGATCGTGTTTTCAGATGCGCCAAGAATTTTCCTGATGCTGATTTCTTTGGTACGGCCTGCAATGGTGAGCGTGGCCAGCCCGAACAATCCCATACAACCAATGATAATGGCCAATGTGGCTGCTGCCATCACAATTTTTCCAAGATTTTGTTCCTGCACATATTGAGCATTTAATGTATCATCTATAAAATCGAAATTAAACGCTTCGCCAGGATATACTTCTTCCCATTTTGATTGAACAGCTTTAATACCTTCACCCACCTGGTTTGCCTGAAGCCTGACAAAAAATTTGGGCGTGGCAGAAGATCCAATAGATATTTGTTGTGCTCCACTAAATCCAATATTGGTATTGATAGCAAGTAACAGTGGACTTATAGAACCATGAAGGGATTCAAAATTAAAATCTTTTAACACTCCAATTATTTCATGGTCAATAAAACCATCGGACGGAATTCTTTTGCCCACTGGATCCTCAAGTTTAAAATATTCAACAAAAGACTGATTGACAATTACAGACCGGATCTGATCTGCCTGGATATCCCTGGAGAAATCCCTGCCTAAAACCAACTCCATTTGCATTGTAGAAATAAAGTCTTCATCAACAATATTGTAAGAGAACTTTTCCATCGTTCCACCAGGTTCATTATATCCTATCTCAATCCAATTGCCCCTGCCAAATGAATGAGCTGAAAGACCTACATCCAGTACTTCAGGCATATTTTCAAGTACATTCTTGAATTGCAACGACTTTTCAAAACCTTTAGTAATGCCATCCCTTATTCCCCTGGCATTTACATTTAATGGAATGGTAATAACCTGCTCCTTATTGTACCCCAGGTTTTTATTCTGAATATAGTTAAGTTGTTTTTTCATAAACAAGGTACTGGTGACCAAAAAAATGGACAGAACAAATTGACTGATAACTAAATATTTCCTGATGCTTTGCTTCCCCCTACCAACACCCAAACTACCCTTTAATATCTTAATGGGCTGAAATGCTGACATAACAATTGCAGGATAAAACCCTGCAATAATGCCAACTATTAGGGTAAGACCAACAAAGCTCATGACATTGATCAGGCTAACTTCCATCATAAGGCTTTTACCGGATAATTCATTAAATAGTGGTAAAAACAAATAGGCAATCAACAAACCAAATAGCAGCCCGATGAAAGAAATAAGCAATGCCTCACTCATAAATTGCTTTATAAGTTCTCTCTTTCTGGCCCCAACCACTTTTCTTATACCTATTTCTTTGGCACGGCTAATAGACCTGCCTATAGACAAGGTCATAAAGTTTATACATGCAATAGCTAAAATCAGGATAGCAATACCCATTAACATATATGTGTATTTTGGGTCACTGATTGGCACCAGACCAGGAGGAAGGTCGGTATTGAGATGGATATCTGTTATTGGCTGTAGGTGAATTCCAAATTTTCTTTCCCCAAGCCGCTCCCCCATTATTTGATCAACCATTTCAGGGAGTTTTGTTTCAAGGAGACCTGCATCAACTCCCTCCTTTAATGAAATATAAGTTGACCCCGAAATCATGTTCCAACTGGTGATCATTCTCTCCGGAAAGATATATTTTGCATTTAAGTCCGAGATAAGAAACTGGTATTGGATACTGGAATTGGACGGAGGGTTTGATGTAACAGCTTTGACAGCAAAATTTCGCTTCTCCCCTCCAACCATGATGGAAATAAATTTGTCAATAGGGTCTTCGGTAGCAAAATATTTTTCTGCCATCTCCCTGGTTATAACTATGTTGTTCTGGCCATCAAAAACCTGATGAACAGAACCCATCAAAACATCAAAATCAAATATTTCAAAAAATGCACTGCTTACCAGGGTTATTGTTTCTTGAAAAGAAGCATCATTGTATTCTATCTGCTCGCCAAATCTGTTGATAACAGTGAAATTTTCCACTTCCGCGTAGTTGTCTTTTAAGGATGGGCCCATTGGGAAAGCAGTCACGGTGTTGACAATCATTTCACCATCTGGTCTTTCAGATTCGGTCCATGGCCTGAATATCCTATTGGATTTCGAGTGGAACTTGTCAAATGTCCATTCATCTTTAACAAACAGAATAATCAAAATTGAGCAGGCAATACCCAATGAAAGCCCAAATACATTGATAAATGAGTGGACTTTGGTTTTCAAAATATTTCTAATGGCGATTTTTAAGTAGTTGATCAGCATAATCTATTCAATAAAAATTTCAGGTTAAATTAATAATGAATACGATCATCAAGGTGAATGAAATGTTAAATAATGTTAAAAAAGGTTAAGAGATGCTTTCTTCATTATATTAATTATAGGATGTGATCTCCCTTCTATCATTTAAGCCTTGGATCAAAATCTTCATATTCAGAATCCAATTCCTTTGCATATTTATCAAACTCTGGAAAATCCGGGAATAGCAAAAAATTCCTTTCCCTTTGTGATTGTGATGATGGGACAAAGGCAGCAACATAGGATTTGGAATCAATTATTTTCCTAATAATGGATGCCAGATTTTTTGGATACGGTGTTGCAGCCCAATTAGATGGTAAATCTTTGGTTGAAATCTCAACAATTGGCGCATTTTCTTTTATCTCTATACTCCTTACGATTCTATTTGTTGGCAGAGTACTTCCGGAGTTGGCAAGCATTTCTAGTTTAGCCAGGGCAATACTTTCTGAGGTATAAACTACCCACATGTCTTTTCGATTCCATCTTCCCTCGCTATATAAAGATCCTCGTGGCGGGAATACGTTTTTGTATTTCTCTTTCTCAATTTTATAGACCAGCATTATCCGTAGAT
>CBDVAV010000470.1:0-4337 GCA_965372055.1 uncultured bacterium
AAAGAAAAATTTATAACTCTAACGATATTGGACACTCCTGGAATGAATTAGTAAACTCTCCTTCTGATATTTTTGATATTTATTTTACGGGTAAAACTACGAGTTTTGCTTTTGGAAGAGGAAATTACTCAGGAGGTGATTTTGGTTACCGATATGGATCAATCTATTACACTAAAGATTCTGGGAAAACTTGGATAGGTAATAGCAATATACGGGAAACAACAATAATTAATTCTTCAAGTTTTCCATCTCGTAATTTGGGATATGCAGTAAGTCGAAACACCGTAATTAAAATCAGATTTACTAATCCCTAAAAATTAATTTAAACCCACTCATTAATTAATGTACTGCACTGCACAACACCACAGGATTTCACAATTCTAAGTCCCAATATTGGGGCATTCTATCATTGCTGCAAACCAAGGGCGATTACCGGCTCAATTTATAAATGATCCCTGCACAACACCACATGATTTCACAATTCCAAGTACGAAATTTCGTTTTCCCTCACCTATTGCAAATCAAGACCGATTCTTAAACTTTTATATCAATATTCTAATATCGCCGCCTGTTTAAATTCTTGCTCTGTCAACTGATTGCAAATTATTAATAGAAACCAACAAATATCATATCCCCATTTGGCTTGCTGCATCCGGGCACAGCTCTCTAATTTCAATCCTCATCCCCTTTTTGAAATCCCCGTCCTCTATCTGATCTTCATACTCATCGGTCACCGCATTGATACATGATTGAACCTCTTTGGTTATTACTGGGGCTTTTGCTTTCAATTCCCTGTAATCTGCAAGTTTTGCTGTGTCAATATCAACATTGAACAACTTCTTTATGTTTTCTGCTGACTGGCCAGATATCACTACACCTTGTCCGGTGGTTGACAATGAGGCATACCAATCATCCATTTCTTTAGACTTGTCCATTAACTCTAAAAGAGGGGGCATGCAGTTGCAGAACCTGGCTGCAACCTCCTTTTCAGGTGATCCGCATGATGTGATTGTTAATAATATAATTAGGATTGAAATTCGGTTTATGTTTTTCATTGGTTTGTCTTTTTAGTTGTTTGATTTTTTTAGTTGTTTGATTTTTTTAGTTGTTTGTTGTCCATTAAAAAAGCAGAAATAAATATTATTCCTGCTTTTCAATAAACTATCCCTATGATGCAGGGGCAGCTTCCTTCACCCGGTCAACTCCCCTCAGTGCTATCCATCTCAACTCTTTCTTTGCAAGCTGCTTGTCCTCCTTGGACTTTGAGGACTCCAAGATGTTCAACAATAGGTCGATCATCTGTGCGGAGATCGTGCCCCCGTTTTCTGTTTCCTGATTTTTCATTCTTCTAGTTGTTTTAATTGACAATAATTTTAAATACTTGGCGGTACCTTGATTAATTGTATTATTTTAATAAACATTTCGGAGTAATAATATCCAATTGCAATTCAACTGGCAATGGATTCTTTGGTTATTCATGGTTTAATTGCAGTAATGAGAGATTATGACAACACTTTGTGAGCATTGTTATTGTATTATTCTAAGTTAATGGTTTTATTTGACCAATGTTCAAGGTCTCTGAAATAGAATTGGTATACCGCTCAAAGGTCAAAGCCTCACAGAGGCCATCGGTAATGTCTTCGAGTGATGCCTACAAGATATTCATGGACAGCTGGAACACCGACAGGATCGAGATGGCAGAAGAGTTTAAGGCACTCCTTTTGAACCGTGCAAACAAGGCTTTGGGAGTAGTGCTATTATCATCAGGTGGGGTCAGTGGAACAGTGGTTGATATGAGGCTTATCTTTTCAAGTGCAATCAAAGCAAATGCCAGTAGCATCATCGTCTGCCACAACCATCCATCGGGAAACCTGAAGCCAAGTGACCTGGACTGTAAACTGACCGAGAAGATCAAGAAGGCAGGGGCGATATTGGAAATACAAATTTTGGACCACCTTATTGTTACCAAAGAAGGGTTCTATTCTTTCGCAGACCAAGGACATATTTAAACTTCAATTTCCCTTAAGTAAAGTTGCCTGACCGAAGATGCATGATAAACCTTGCCCATCCTTGATTTGAAGCCATTCTCATTCAGTTTATCTGCAATAGAGCAATATGACAGCCCCTGGGCCCGATAGATGATGATCAACGCACTTGCACGGCGGTTGGCAGTATTGTTCCTTGCATTTTCTTTGCGGACGACCAGCCCCTTCAACCGGGCAATTGGGGTGAGGTTCTCTGGACTGCCCAGTTTAAAACCTTTTGCTTTCTTTATTTGAAGTGCTGCCTTTGTCCGTGATGATATCAACTCCCTTTCATGCTGTGCCATAACAGCAACAATGCCAACGTTGAGGGTGTTCATCTCCGGCATATCCGCAGCCACAAAGTCTACTTTGGAGTCCCTCAGTTGAAAGATGAAGCCAACATTCCTGCTCAAGCGGTCCAGCTTTGCTATCAACAATTTAGCAGATTCTTGTTTTGAAAGTGAAATCGCTTTGTTAAGTTCTGACCTGTTGTTTTGTTTCCCTGACTCGATTTCAACAAATTCAGAAATAAGTTCATCTTTAGGCTTTAAGAACCTATTGACAATTTCCTTTTGTGCCTCAAGTCCCAGCCTAGATTGTCCCTGGTGTTTGGTTGATACCCTATAGTATGCTATGCACCTCATTGTCAAGTGTTTGCAGTTCTATCAAATAAAACCAATTTGTAACAATTTACAAAACAAACGGCGACAATCCTGTGATATGTGCGGTAGGCAACGGATTTTGAGGGATAGTTTTTATACTATATCTGGATATTGGAATCCCAAATAATGTATTACCTTCAATTCGATATGTATACCGAATCCCTTCATTTTGAGAACAGAATTGATAACAAAAGCCTAAAAACATTTATTGATCTGGGTTGTAAGGGCCTATACCAGTACTTGGATAAGATGAATGAAAAGGAAAAGGATTTCATTGAATATATTGAGAGGTTTACAGAAAGCACTTTTGCCGATTTGTTTATTTCTACTTATAGGGAAGGCAGTTCAGGTGAAGCACTTGTATTACGGGAATTAGGCGTTTCAAAAAGCAAGGATAAATGGGGCAGGATTGATGTCCTTATTAAGGATTTGAGGGCAAAGCAAATCTTTATACTGGAGTGCAAGAGTTTTTGGAGTTCAGAAAATGAACCTAACAGTGAGCATTGGGAAAAGGGCGAGACCAAGTCGTTTTATAATTCAGTACTTAAACAAGCAAAAGAATACGTTGTAAATGAAAGCTTCATAAACCAATATCCATATTCTTTGACTGCCATTGCTTTCGCAAGGATTGAGTTTAACAATGAAGAAAAAACCAGTGACTGGGTTTATCATCCAGAAAAGAATGAGTTCTACTCTTTTAAAACCTTTCGTCGCTCAGCCAAAATTATTGGTCTGGCAACCTATGGAAAATCAGTTTCATACAAGTAGAGTTCCATAATCCATTTTACATTTGTTCAAATAGTATTTCGCCCACGGTTTTTCCGGCCAGAATTTTTCCAGCCAGAAAATCACATATGCATATTTGCACACTTCTCTAGAATCGGTTTAGACAGCCAACATTTCGCGAAACACAATAGATTTTACTATTTCAAACAGATGATATTAAAGGGATTGATTTGATCTTTTAGAACAGGTTATTTCATCGATAATTGGTGAAAACCAGTAAAAGATCGTCATTCTAGCTCCCAAATTTTCGCAGTTTTGGTACTGGGGCTTGCAGTTCCGCCCTTGGAACGGTGTAGTAAAACACTCTCAGAATTGGTATGAAATCATCAAAAAATCAACATGTTGATTTTTCTAAATGTTGTGACCGTTTTTGATGGTGGTCTTACGGTGAAAGTTTGGTTTAAATCCAGGTGTAATTAATATCGGCCTTGGAAAAAAATTGCCAATACACCCAATCAAGGTATAATATAACCATTTTATACATCTTTTCAAACCAGCGATTCAGAAGTGTTAAGAGTTGGGGAAACTGCTTTTAATTTCCTATTTGGGTATATTTGTCCGGACAAATAATAGACCCCAAATATGGATTCTCGTCCCTAATCTACAGGCGTTCATTTTGTGGTTTCTTTCAGTGTCAATCTATACTTTTTGGGGCAGCAATTCTTTGTGATAGTTGACTTGTGTAGGTATTGGACAAGTAAATATAGCCATTTCATATTCGGCCAGTCCAATTAGTAACTAGTACTTTTGATCAATATCATGATTAAACTAAAGTATGGTTTATGGTTTATGGTTTATGTTCGATGATTGCGAATATTGGTATATTGGTTCCTTAAAATCCCTGCCCTTATACTTATTTATTTGT
>CBDVAV010000471.1:0-4328 GCA_965372055.1 uncultured bacterium
TCTGATGGTTTGGATTCCTACTCCAATACGGTAGGAAAAGCAAGGGCTAAAGCCCGTATTGCTCTTTGCCCAACCCTACGCCCTAAATGGACGGAGTTAAAGGATTGTACTCTATACCCTCATCAAGCTAATAAATATCTGAATGGGCTAGCTATCAGGTAGTGCTGCACAAAAGTAGCTGTCCCCCGCTTGGCGGGGGATTCAAGGGGGTGGATGTGTTAGGTATCTGATGGTTTGGATTCCTACTCCAATACGGTAGGAAAAGCAAGGGCTAAAGCCCGTATTGCTCTTTGCCCAACCCTACGCCCTAAATGGACGGAGTTACTGGATTGTACTCTATACCCTCATCAAGCTAATAAGTATCAACACTTATTTGGGTTGGTTATCAGATAGCTTTGGCGACGTTAAGGTTGAACAAATTATAGGTCTGATTTCAATTGAAATGAAAATTATAACTCCTCCCTCTATATCTCCCTCCAAAGGGAGATAGCCCCTGATTTAACTTAATAAATACCATTAACTTTATCTATAATTTTGAAGTTTGACTAGATTCTCTGCCTCCGCAGTAATGACCCTTGCTAGCTGATGGGTCTATTAACAGACAGCTCCGTACATGGCTGGCCTTATAACACTTATTTGGTTCACCCATCAGATACGTGGGACCATAACATGGATTCCTGCCTCCGCAGGAATGACCCTTGCTGGCTGATGGGTCAATTAACAGACAGCTCCGTACACGGCTAGCCTGATAACACTTATTTGGTTCACATATCAGATACTTAAACTCCGACTGGATTCCTGCCCCACTGCGGTAGGAAAACCAAGGGCTAAAGCCCAGTATGGGGTCTATACCTACCACTCCTCCCTAAAGGACGAGGTTACTGGACCAGTTACTCTTTACTCTCATCAAGCTGATAGGTATCTGATGGGTGATGCCAACAGACAGCTCTGCACACGGCTAGGTTGGCCACCGGATACCTGTCCTGCTCAGAGTACTCTTTATGTTACTCTACGTTGGGATAGGGTGGAAATCGGTGGGGATAAACATATATAGGATCGCAATGATCGTTAACACCGTCTTTTAAGGCGGTGGACTGGGCAGTATTGCAAACTAGGGGCTTTAGCCCTCAAATTACAGGAGCACGAAATCCAAGGGCTAAAGCCCAGTATGGAATCTATACCCAACACTCCTCCCTCTATATCTCCCTCCAAAGGGAGATAGCCCCGGATTTAACTTAATAAATACCATTAACTTTATCTATAATTTTGAAATTTGACTAGATTCTCTGCCTCCGCAGTAATGACCCTTGCTAGCTGATGGGTCTATTAACAGACAGCTCCGTACATGGCTGGCCTTATAACACTTATTTGGTTCACCCATCAGATACGTGGGACCATAACATGGATTCCTGCCTCCACAGGAATGATCCTTGGTGGCTGAGGGGTCAATTAACAGACAGCTCCGTACACGGTTGGCCTGATAACTCTTATTTGGTTCACCCATCAGATTCGTGGGATCATAACCTGGATTCCTGAGAATGGTACGAAAGTTGCAAAATAAAATGAAAAATCCGATTTCCATTCCAACCAAAATGGCCAATTGGGTGTCTATTGGTAAAAAGGTAAAGTGATACCACTTCTCAATATTAAGGGAAGCTGCATCAGCGGCTAACAGTGGCAATAAAATAGTGATTGTGAGTGTAAATTAATGTGGTAAATGAGAAAACTGTTTTTAATAACAATAATTTGGATTACTGCCTGTAATCAGGATGAGGTGGGTTTGCATTCGGCTGATTTCGATCAATCTTTTTCACTTTCTGCTCCAGACCCAGTGCGAATAACTGATTTGTCGAACTCAACGAACCAGGTTTTGACAATTTCGTTGATCAGCGCATCGGACTCCAGATGCCCGGGAACACCGGAAAACAATATTAGATGCATCTGGGCAGGAAATGCAACCATCACTGTTTCAGTTACAAACAGCAATGAGGCAAAGGAAGTGGAAGCATGCCTGGGTGATTGTGGCATAACTGGGCCAGGGGATGAAATTGAATTTGAAATAGGTAATTCCAATTATAAATTGATATTCGTGGCACTTACCCCTCACCCCTCCGAAACAGTTGATCTGGAGATAAAGCCTGAACAATCAGCTACATTGATGTTGATCAAGTTATAGGCTGATTCGATGATACAAGACTCTACCTCTTACTTCTCGTAGCTTAGTAGTTTTGCGGGCTGAATACCGGGATTTTACAACTGCTTTGTTCACCACCTTGAAAGGTGGTATTAATGATTACTGCAGTTCCTCATACCCTGAATTCGATTAATAATTGAACAAAAAAAGGCAAAAATATTTAGGTATAACAGTCACCTCGCCTTTAATCCCAATATAACCACGGTTCATTGGCTGACATATCGTTGAAAAAACATATCGGTATATAATTAGTATATTAACATTAAAAATTTCTATGATTACAAAAACAAAACTTATTGAAACGATAGATAAATTTCCGAAAACTTTTTCAATTGATGAGTTAATAGAAAAAGCAATTTTGATTGATAAAATCGAGAGGGGTGACTCACAATCTAAAAATGGTGAAACTATTTCTGAAGAGGAATTAGAAAAGGAAATGCAGAAATGGTTCGAATAAAATGGACAAAATACATTAAGGTAATGAGTCAGTGTTTTACCCACTGTATTTCATAGCATGGGTGTTCTTTGGGGAAGACTTCAAGACCAGCCTACAACCTGCACTATTATTGGCTTGTTTTTTGTTTTCAAATATCTACCATTGGAAATAAGAAAAGAACCAAATAAATTATAAACTTGTTTTATTGATTCGGGAAAATTGCAAAATATAACCAACTATGAAATCGATCTTAACCAAAACATTGTACTCGGGGCTGATTATTATATTCCTCACGAATTGTAGTTCTGATGACCCCATAGTAATGGATTGTGCAATTTCTCAGTTGACTTTAACCCTGAGTAATGTTGTTGCTTCTACCTGTGGAATGGCTGATGGCAATATAATTGTTTCAGCCACGGGAAACAGCCCGTTTACCTATAGCATAGATGGAACAACATTTCAACCTGGCTCTTCCTTTGACCAATTATCTTCGGGAATTTATACAATTACTGTTCAGGATGTGAACCTTTGTACCAAAACTCTGGATGTTACTGTTCTGGATGATGTCGACCTGAGCTTTGTGGCGTCTTTAACAACTTCCGGTTGCGGGCTGGGAAACGGAACAATAACAGTTACGGCTTCTGGAGGTAATCCTGATTATTCATACCAGTTGGACCAAGGTACATTTCAGGCTGAACCTGATTTTACCAGCCTCGCTGCTGGCACTTATATGGTTACTTTAAAAGATGCCAATGGCTGTGAATTTTCCGAATCACACCAGGTATTAACAGGAATTACCTGGAGTGATAACGTTAATGCCATTATTTTGGCCAGGTGTGCCTTGACAGGATGCCATGTGGCGGGCACAGGGTTGCCTCAGTGGGAGAACTTAGCTACTGTTCAGGGTAGTGTTGCCCTTATTAAAACAAGGATCAACAATAGAAGTATGCCCCCTGCGGGAGCCACGGATTTAACTGACCTACAAATTGCGCAATTTACCTGCTGGATTGATGATGGCGCTTTAGATAATTGATTATTTCTTATTCCCGGGTAATCTTTAGATTTGAAAAGTATGCTTCTGTACCGCTGCCAATCCACAATCCAATATTTCCAGCTGCATTTTCCCCATGTTTTAAATCTGTAACAATTAAAACCGGTTGAGAAGATCCATTGACGAATAGCCGGGCCACTGACCCCAAAACCTCAATCTTCAGCTTAGTCCATTCCCCAGGAGCCAGATCGGTATATGATTCATATACTCCCGGATTTTCTTCTCTTAACCTGTACCAGGGATAATCAGGAAAGGAAATGTACTGAGTTGAGTGGTTGCGCCTTAATTGATCTTCGGCCCTTCCATTAGTTGGGCGAATATAAAAGCATTCGAATTTTGAAGTATCTTCTGGGATGCGAAAAGCCACACCAACGAATCCACGGGATCCCTGGGGTGCATTTTTCCCAATTTTCCCAACTACATCCACTTCAATGGTGCCATTGGAAAAAGTATTGGTTTTCAACACCGCAATCTTAAATTCTTTTTCATTAATTAAAGCCTCGATCTTGACGGATTTCCGGTCTAAGTATGTCGTGGATGTTGCAGTTACATTATAAAGATTTAATTTCCCTGTCGAATTTAAGGGGAAATGCTCACTTTCCTGGGCATGTGTATTCACAAACATTAGAGAACACAATAACAGGAGG
>CBDVAV010000472.1:0-4321 GCA_965372055.1 uncultured bacterium
GGGCATAAAATCCGGGAAATTCTGAGCTTAAGGGTTTTGACATAGATGTAATTATTTATTATTCATGAAATTTCAAATTAGTACAATATTGTGCATTTATGAAAGGTTTAAGAAATTATAATTAAACTGAAACCATTTTGCTGTTTGTAGATAGCATAATATAATGATACTGCTGTTTACATTCAGCATTTTTATCCATGACAAATATGATCATCAATAATTTCGGGATAATAAAAAATTTATTTAATGTTGTAACATTAATGTTATAACATCGTTACAAAGGTTAAACTAATATGAAAGGAGATAACAATGTCAATTAAGACTATACCTAAAGAAAGGCAAGGTGTTGGACAATTTAATGCCGGTGCCATAATGGAAAACAAACCGATTGGATTTCCCCAAGATGGAGGTGAAACCAAACCTTACTCCAACCTCTTTTACTGGGCACATGCCTGGACCCCGGGTGCGGAGAGCCTGATTGGGGAACACCCTCATCGGGGATTTGAAATCATGTCTTTCGTGTTAAATGGCACCCTGGTGCATTACGACAGTAAAAACAATGATTGGAGAACCCTCAACGCAGGGGATGCACAAATCATTAGGTCTGGCAGGGGAATTACTCACGCTGAAAGGGTAGGGGAAGACTCAGATTTTTTCCAGATTTGGTTGGATCCTGGATTGGACAAAACATTGGAACAAGAGGCCTCTTATAATGATTATAGCAGCGATCTTTTTCCAGTTGTGGAAAAGGATGGTATATCCACGAAAATTTACAAAGGGGAAGGGGCACCTATGGAAATGGATTCACCTGGATTACAAATCAGGGAGCTGACTTTTTCGCCTGGTGAATTCAACTATCCATTAAGTGATGAGAAGATTTATTCAGCATATCTTATTTCAGGGAGCATTAAACTGGAAGGTACAAAGTTGGCTGAAAAGGATTTTACCATCATTCAGGATATGGATGGAATAAATATTGAAGCTTTGGAGGAAAGCAAATGGTTTATGATCGAGTCGTCTAAAAAACTTGATTACTTGACCTATATAGAAAAATTTAAAAATCATTTTAAATAAACCAGGGATGAACGAATTGATTGAAAAGCGAAGGAGTACAGTATCATTTTCTTCACTGCCAGTAGAAGAGGGCAAACTGGAAATGATCTTTGAAGCGGCTCGATGGGCAGCCTCCAGTTTCAATGAGCAGCCCTGGCGGTTTTTGTATGCAATACAAAGCGATAAGGCTTCCTTTGATAAACTGGCAAGTTGCTTATTTGATGGTAACTTAACCTGGGCCGGTAAAGCACCTGTCCTTATATTAACCATGACCAGAAAGAATTTTGCTTATAATGGAAAGCCAAACAGGCACGCATGGCATGATGTAGGGCTAGCGGTTGGCAACTTATCCATTCAGGCTACAGACCTTGGACTTTTCTTACATCAAATGGCTGGATTTGATGCTAAAAAGGCACAGGAAATCTACCAGATTCCAGAAGATTTTGAACCCGTTTCAATGATTGCCTTAGGATACCGTGAAGATATTGACACCCTGGGCAAGGAATTGCAAGCCAGGGAAAGAAGTCCCCGAAGCAGGAAACCTTTGCAAGAAATTGTATTCAATTCAATTTTTCCCGATTCAATGATATGAACCTGGAGGATGAAATAAAATCCAAAGGGTTCAGTTCAGAATATGAAAAACTGGAAGTGAACCTGATCTATACCTACAATTGGGCCAGGGATACTAAAAGCAAATATTTTAAGGATTTTGATGTCACCGCACAACAATACAATGTCCTCCGCATCCTGCGAGGAAGGTTTCCCAAGCCTTACTCAACCTCGGAGATCAGGGACAGGATGCTGGACAAAATGTCTGATGCCTCACGAATTGTTGACAGGTTGTTTGCCAAGGGTTACCTGGATAGAAAATCCTGCGAAAAAGACCGCAGGTTGGTTGATGTTGTGATCAATAAAAAAGGACTTGGGCTTTTGAAAGAAATGGACGAGAGAATCCAGGCCAGTGCCAAGGAATTCCAAAACCTCTCTGGGGATGAAGTAAGCAATCTAAATGAGTTGTTGGATAAGTTGAGGGGGTGATGGTTAAAGTTGGAACACGGAATTCGCTTATTGAACAGATTATTATGGGTTTCAGGTGTTAACCCAAATGTTGTTCGTAGTCGGTAGATTCTCTACCAGTTGGTAAAATGAATCAAAACTTGATATTTCAAAACAAATTAGTACCTTTAACGTTACTAACGTATGGCGTTATATGATTAGATCATTTGGTTCGAAAGACACCGAAAAAATATGGAATGGAGTAAGTATCAAAAAACCATCGATTAAGATACAAAACGTTGGAAGGAGAAAATTGAGAATGCTAAATAATTCACAGGATTTGAAAGACTTGAGAGTTCCACCGTCCAATATGCTTGAGAAATTAAAAGGAAATTTGAAAGAATTTTACAGCATGAGAATTAATAACCGATGGAGAATTATTTTTAAATGGGAAAGTGGAAATTCTTATGAAGTAGAAATAATTGATTACCATTAAACAAACTACTATGAAACGATTAAACAATATCCATCCTGGAGAAATTCTTTTTGAAGAATTTTTAAATCCTTTAAATATTACAGCTT
Source organism: uncultured bacterium (assembly GCA_965372055.1). Lineage (GTDB taxonomy): Bacteria > Bacteroidota > Bacteroidia > Cytophagales > Cyclobacteriaceae > CBDVAV01. The sequence continues at coordinate 2,632 of CBDVAV010000472.1, forward strand.
ATAGGTTATCTAAGGATATTAATATCCCACAAACAAGAATAAGTGAAATAATAAAAGGCAATAGAAGAATTACGGCTGACACAGCATTAAGATTGGCTCAATACTTTGGTAATTCTCCCAAGTTTTGGTTAGGACTTCAAGATGACTATGACGTGGAGGAAGAGTTAAATGTTAAGAGAGAGGAATTGGAAGGGATTAAATATTTCAAGGACAAAAACGCGGCCTGACAAGCATAATAATGTTGAAGAAAATGAATAAGTATATTATTGCCAGTGTCAAGGAATTCCAGAACCTCTCTGGGGATGAAGTAAATAAATTAAATGAGGTGCTGGATAAATTGCGGGGGTGATGGTTAAGGGATGGAATCCAGATTACACGAATTGTACGGATTTTCACTGTTGTATGAAATTGTCATTTTAAATTTGTTTCTCCGATTGATCCTTTTAATCTATAGTTGTTTTCCACGTGGGTACCAACAACTCCCGGATATCCAATTCCAATATATCTGCAATTCTTTTTAAATCTTTTAAATGGGGCTGTGATTTGTTATTGCAGATTGCTGTCATAGCTGTCTTGCTTTTTCCTAACCGTTCTGCCAGCCACTTTTGAGTTTTACTCTTTATGACCAAAACCTCTTTGATGCGGTTTATTCTCTCCATTGCCAACTAAAATACTATAAAAAAGCAATGTATTCCTATCAAAAGTCAAGGCGTAGTTGACTTTAACTAAGTCATACTTGAAATAAATACTAATTATAGGTACACTTTTGCTTGACTTAGTTACTATTATTACTAACTTTGTTCAAGTTATACTTGACTTCAAAAAATAATATATAAAATGTCAAATTCAGATAAACTTTTTAAGGAACACAAGGTAATCGTGCTTCCTAAAGACACCCGCATCACTGAAGATGTGATCATGAGACTGGACAGCTTGCTTGAATTTGCCTCTCCTGAAGAATTGAAGAATAACCTGATAGAGATCTATCATAACTATATTATCCACGCCAACGACGCATTTCCTCTAGACTTCGAGAAATTCTCCTCTAATATGTACTTCCTAATCAATTTTTTTAAAAATACTGGAGATGAGATGAGGCAGGAAAATGATTTGAATCCTAAATAATCTGCATGAAATTGCTTTCTCCCAATCTCTTCTACCCAAATAGGTTAAATGTTTCCTACCTCCCAATTATAATTACGGAAATAAGCAACTCTCTACTTTAAAATTGCAGAATCCACAATTCTTTAATATCGTGAGTCACTTTTAGTTAACATTTAGGGATTTCTGCAAAATATCTAAATATGTACTCAATATTCAATTATAAACCTTACCAGAAAGAGTCTAAATTCAAATATGATTAAGATTTACTATTAACCTAAAACATACTATTATGAAAGCGAATAAACTATGTATCATTTTGTTAATTGCCTTTTTCCCACTTGTAAGCCATGCTCAATTTACATTTAATGTCAGTACAGGATTTATTGGCTTTAATGCAGCTTCATTTGGCCATAAATTCAGTGATAAAGCTGTTCTATTTATTGGATTGCAATACATTAACGCGACTTACAATTTCGAAGATCCAGGTTTTACAGACGAGCTAAAAGGCAACCTGATTGTGCCAAATTTGGGTGTTAGGTATTATATCAAACGAAAAGAAAAACTTGCAGCCTTTCTACAGTTAAAT
>CBDVAV010000473.1:0-4315 GCA_965372055.1 uncultured bacterium
TAGAGGCTTTGAGGAGGTATCTTTGACTACGATACTAAATTAACAGAGATCGAAGAAGAGGAATCCCTCACCCATCAACCGGCATTTTGGGACAATCCCAAAGAAGCAGAGAAGCTCCTGAAACAGATAAAATCAAAAAAGGTTTGGACAAATAGTTTCGCTGATCTAAACAACCTGTTTGAAGATCTTGAAACACTGCAGGAGTTTTATGAAGCTGGGGAAGCAGATGAGGCCGAAATAGAACAGGAACACCAAAAAGTATTGGCCCGTCTTGATGAGTTGGAGTTTAAAAAGATGTTGAGTAGCGAGGAGGACCAACTGGACTCGATAATGGAGATCAACCCGGGGGCTGGTGGTACTGAAAGTCAGGATTGGGCAGAAATGCTGTTGAGAATGTACATCATGTGGGGAGAAAAAAATGGCTTTAAAGTAAAGGAGGTTTATAACCAACCTGGGGATACTGCAGGGATTAAATCTGCAACATTGGAATTTTCAGGTGATTTCGCCTATGGCTATTTAAAGTCGGAGATTGGTGTTCACAGGCTGGTGAGGATTTCGCCCTTTGATTCAGGGGCCAGGAGACATACTTCCTTTGCATCGGTGTATGTTTATCCCGTGGTGGATGATACTATAAAAATCGAGATCAATCCAGCAGATATCAGTTGGGACACTTATCGCTCTGGCGGTGCCGGTGGGCAGAATGTGAACAAGGTAGAGACGGCGGTGCGGTTAAAGCATGCTCCCTCTGGTCTTATCATAGAGTGCCAACAAGAAAGGTCTCAGCTTCAGAATAAGGATAAGGCCATGAAGCTTTTGAAATCCCGGCTTTATCAACTGGAAGTTGACAAAAAGAATGAAGAAAGGGATAAAGTAGAGAGCAGTAAAATGAAAATTGATTTTGGTTCACAAATCAGAAATTATGTATTGCACCCCTATAAATTGGTTAAAGACACCCGTACTGGTGTGGAAAGATCAGATGTGCAAAATGTACTGGATGGTGACCTTGGTGATTATATCAAGGCTTTTTTAATGCAACAATAAAATATGATCGATTGAATAGCACTGGAAAGAAAAAAAAATTCACACTTCAGTTCTGGCTGTTATGCTTAAGCTCATTCCTTTTTTTTGGTAGTTTCAACATGATCATTCCTGAACTTCCCAATTACCTGACCAGTTTAGGGGGAGGGGATTATAAAGGACTGATAATTTCCATTTTTACGTTAACAGCAGGATTGTCACGGCCATTTAGTGGAAAACTCACCGATACTATCGGTAGAATACCGGTAATGATATTTGGATCGGTGGTATGTTTTTTGGCCGGGATTCTCTATCCCATCCTTACTTCTATGGCAGGATTCTTCTTGCTGAGGTTTTTTCATGGTCTATCTACTGGCTTCAAACCAACAGGAACGGCTGCCTACGTGGCAGATATTGTTTCTGCGCATTATAGGGGAGAAGCTATGGGTATGCTGAGCATATTCCTAAGCCTTGGGATGGCTGCAGGCCCGGTCGCGGGAAGTTTTATTGCTGAAGTTTATTCCCTGGATATAATGTTTTATGTATCTGGGTTCATTGGCCTTCTTTCAGTTTTGATTTTGATTGGCATGAAAGAAACTGTTCCCAATAAAGAACCATTCCGATGGGGCCTGCTGAAAATATCCTGGGCGGACGTTTACGAGCCACGGGTGCTGTCTCCTTCCATGGTGATGATGCTCAATGCTTTTTCTTTTGGAATAATCCTCACCATCATCCCGGATTTTAGTGAGCACTTGGGGATAAATAATAAAGGGCTGTTTTTCACTTACTTTACCCTGTCTTCATTGCTGATAAGATTATTGGCAGGGAAACTATCCGATAAATATGGAAGGGTGATTATACTTAAAGTGGCCACTATTGGACTGGCTTTCTCCATGTTTCTCGTTGCCGGTGCGGAAACTCCATTTGGTTTATCGATTGCGGCTGTAGCATTTGGTATATCAGTGGGAATGAGTTCCCCCACGCTCTTTGCCTGGACCATCGACTTAAGCCTTGATGAGTTCCGGGGCAGGGCCATGTCCACCCTTTATATATTTCTGGAAATTGGCATTGGATTAGGTGCCTTGTATTCCGGATTCGTGTATAACAATAATCCGGATATGTTCTTTTTCGCCTTCGCAACTGGGACGGTTTTGTGTTTGTTGTCTTTCTTTTATTTGGTATTTGCAGTGAAAAGATAAAATCCATAAACTTTTAACTCAAAACCGGGAACAGAATTGAGATAGCAATCATTTGGATGGATACAACTACATTAAGATTCTGCAGCCAATTATTGCAACCTACATCCTTCTTAAACTTCCACTACCAGATACATTGCTCCGCACCTTGTCGGGATCCCCTCGATAATAAACACTGCCGCTTCCACTAATAGAGGCATAGATCTCAGTGCTTACATTAACCCTGCAACTTCCCGAACCACTGATCCTTATATCATAGCTCCTGGATTTCATGTCCGCGGCATATAATTTTCCGGAACCACTGATATGGATTTCGTTATCGTTACTGCTGCCTTCAAGTTCTATTCTCCCAGAACCTGAAATGCTAATGTCCACGTTATCAGCGTCGGCTTCAAAATCAAGCCTGCCAGAGCCACTTACAGATAATTCGAGGTCTTCAATATCGAAATTACTTTCACTTTCGATGGTACCGGAACCACTAACTGATAATTTACGAATGTCTTTTACGGTAATGTAAATATCTACACTTCCATGACTTGACCAGCCAAACCAACTTCTGGACCCTTCCCACTCGATAACCAGCCTTTTGTTGGAAACCCTGGTTTCAAGTTCTTCCAGGTTTCTATCAGAGCCTTCTATTTCAACTTTTTGAGTTGAACCCTGTTTGACATAAACATGTCCACTTACGCGAAGAGCGATGGAATTAAATTCCGGCAGATCACGGGTTTCTTTTGACCATGGGGCTTTTAAAGCTGCTTCTACAGCAAATGCATATGCAAAAAGCATTAATAGTAATATTGGAGTATACTTTCTCATTGTTGTTTTATTTTGAATTCTACTATAAGACTCAGTTTGATCGGAAAAGGTTGCTCATTTTGGAGACTTTTTTTACTTTATTAAACCTAAAAGGTTTGATAAAGTTATTCTTGCCAGTTATTACCGGAGGTTTACCAAATTCAAAAGTTTAGTAAACCGGAAGGAAACGTAAGGAGGGGAATGAACATCCGCTTAAATATATAGGTTCAAATTGTTTCCAATAAAAATCGTACTTTCATTCCTTGTTTGATACTAAAGCCACTATGCCTTCCATTGTTACAGGATACGAATTCGATATATTTATCAGTTATCGCCAAAACGATAATAAGAGGGATGGATGGGTTACAGAGTTTGTAAATACCCTTCGAGATGAACTTGAGGCTACCGTAAAGGATAAATTGAATATTTACTTCGATGAAAACCCTTTTGATGGATTAGGCGAAACCCATGATGTAGATGATAGCCTGGCAAAGAAACTGAAATGCCTAATCTTCATACCCATCATATCCAAAACCTACTGTGACCCCAACAGCTTTGCCTGGATCAATGAGTTTTTGGCGTTCAATAAATTGGCAGCTAATGATGAACATGGTATAAAAGTAAACTTGCCCAAAGGCAATACTGCAAGCAGGGTACTACCAATCAAGATTCATGATATAGATGATGCAGATAAGAAGTTAGTGGAGAATGAGATTGGCTTTCTTAGATCAATAGATTTTGTATACCAATCATCAGGAGTAAACAGACCATTAACTCCAAATGATGAAAGAGAGTTGAATGTACATAAAACCATTTATAGAGATCAGATCAACAAAGTAGCCAATGCAATACAGGATATAATATCAGGTCTAAAAAATCCGGAAACTTCAACAAATGAAAGAGAAGTAAGCAGTCCAACATCTGCACCTTCTGCTCAGTCTATCACGACAGGATCAAAAAGCAAAATTAAACTCATAATAGCTTCAATAGGTGTAATAGTAATTCTTGTATTAGCCTTTTTCTTTTATAATAAATCGACAATAGTAGAAGCAGAAATTGACAAATCTATTGCTGTGCTTCCATTCATGGATATGAGCCAGGGAGGTGACCAACAATATTTTGCTGATGGGGTAATGGAGGATATTCTAACTCAACTGCAAAGGATGGGGGAACTAAGAGTGACTTCAAGGACTTCTGTTGAGCAGTACAGGGATACCGATAAACCTGCTCTTGTAATTGGCAATGAACTAAGTGTAAGTTACCTGTTGGAAGGAAGTGTAAGAAAAGCTGCCAATCAAATTATGATT
>CBDVAV010000474.1:0-4311 GCA_965372055.1 uncultured bacterium
GGTGATGGTATACTTCCTGTTTTTCAGGTCTTACAATCCCACTATTACTGCCAGCAATTCCATGCGGTTGTTGGTGGTTAATCTGAAACCTTCCGATAATTCTTTTCGACTGTTACCGAATTTTAAAACAACACCATAACCGCCAGGGCCAGGATTTCCCTTTGCAGCGCCATCTGTGTAGATAATTATACTTTTCATTTTATTAAAATATTGAAGCCAAGCTTAAATTTCCGCATTTAGTTAATTATAATATCCTTGGTCTCAATATTATATAAAGCTGATCATTTCTTGGCAAGTAAAATAAAATGCTCAACCGCCAGTTTGTAGCCATTCAATCCCAAACCTGAAATAATGCCTATGCAATTGGGGCTTAACAGACTTTTATGCCTGAAATCCTCCCTTTCGAAAATATTGGAAATATGCACCTCTATTACTGGGGTATTTATTGCTGCCACGGCATCAGTTAAAGCAACTGAAGTGTGGGTGTAACCGCCGGCATTTAGAATGATCCCATCATATTCAAAGCCAGTTTCATGCAGTTTATTGATTAATTCACCCTCCACATTGGATTGGTAATAGGTCAATGTTGTTTCAGGATATTGCTCGGTCAATTGATTAATGTAACTCTCGAAATCCTGGTCGCCATAGACTGATTTTTCCCGGATGCCCAAAAGATTCAGATTGGGGCCGTTGATAATTATTATTTTTAAAGATGATGAATCAGGCATCGGTTTATTTTATAACTTTCGAACTATGAGCTGGGACAGATATATTCTCCAATTCAAGAACTATTTAAAACTGGAAAGATCCCTGTCACAAAATTCCATTGAGAATTATTTACGTGATGTTGTAAAACTAAAACAGTTTACAGAAATCTCCAATCGTAACCCAGGGCCATTGGAGGTTTCCAGCATTGACTTACAGGACTTTTTGGAATATATTAATACTGTAGGATTATCATCTCATTCACAAGCCAGGATAATCTCAGGCCTTAAAGCGTTTTTTAAATATTTATTGTACGAGGAGTTTATTGATAAAGATCCAACTGCAATGATTGAGAGTCCGAAACTTGGAAGAAAACTCCCTGATACACTTGATGTTATAGAAATAAATAAACTCTTGGAAGCCATAGATCATTCTACACCGGAAGGGGCCAGGAACAGGGCCATATTGGAGGTTTTGTACTCCTCAGGTCTTCGTGTATCGGAGTTAGTAGGTTTAAAACACAACAATGTATATTTTGATATTGGATTTATGAGAGTGGTTGGAAAGGGGAATAAAGAGCGACTGGTGCCGTTCGGAAAAGATGCTAAAAAGCACCTTGAAATCTACATTAACGAGATCCGGTGTCACATTCCAATCCAACCGGGATTTGAAAATTTCCTATTTCTCAATAGAAGGGGAAAAAACCTATCCAGGGTGATGGTTTTTACAAGAATTAAAAACCTTTCCAAAAAAATAGGATTAAAGAAAAACATCAGTCCACATACATTCAGGCATTCTTTTGCCACTCATCTTATTGAGGGTGGCGCAGATTTGCGCGCCGTCCAGGAAATGCTGGGACATGAATCAATTACTACCACCGAAATATATACACATTTGGACCGTGACTATCTAAAGCAAATAATCAAGGAATACCATCCACGAAGTTGATTTTCAGGAAACCCGTTAATCATCTATATTTGCGAAAATCAATAGGTTTTGTATAAACTCCTGATCCGTCCAATCCTATTCTTGTTCCCCCCGGAGTTAATTCACCATTTTACTTTCCAATTCTTAAAATTTGTTTTTAAAATTCCTTTTGCCTCATCAATCATTAAGTCAATTTATGATTTTGAACACCAAAGTCTTGAAACAGAATTATGTGGCATAAAATTCAGGAACCCAGTGGGGTTGGCAGCAGGATTTGACAAGGATGCAAAGCTTATCAAAGAATTGGCCAGCTTTGGATTTGGGTTTATTGAAATTGGCACCCTCACTCCAAAACCACAGCTCGGGAATCCCAAGCCCAGGTTGTTTAGGCTAAAAGCAGACCGTGCATTAATTAATCGTATGGGATTTAATAACGAGGGTGTTCTGGAGGCTGTAAAGAGATTGAAATTTCGTGATCCTGAAATTGTGATTGGGGGAAATATTGGTAAGAACAAGGACACACCGAATGATAAAGCGTTTCGGGATTATGAATACTGTTTTGAGGCCCTTTTTGACGTTGTGGATTATTTTGTAGTCAATGTCAGCTCCCCAAATACACCGGAACTGACGGAACTTCAAGAGAAAGAGCCTTTGCGCCGTTTGTTGTCCAGAATGAGGGATAGAAGCAAGTCCAAATCATCACCAAAACCGATCTTTCTAAAAATCTCACCGGATTTAAATACTTCCCAACTGGACGATATCGTTGAAATTGTATTGGAATCCAAAATCAATGGGATAATAGCCACTAACACAACTATTAGCAGAAATGGTTTAAAAACCCCTGATCATAAAGTCAAGGAAATAGGACTAGGAGGCTTAAGTGGAACACCTATAAACAATATGTCAAATGAAGTGATTAATAATTTGAAAGATAAGTTGCCACCTGATTTTCCAATTATTGGCGTTGGTGGGGTATTTACTGCTGATGATGCTATTGGGAAATTAAATTCTGGCGCACAATTAATTCAAATTTATACGGGTTTCGTGTATGAAGGCCCGGCATTGATCAAAAGAATTAATAAAGCCATTTTGAAACTGAAGAGAAATGAAACTTAATAATTAATATGGTATTACAACGATTTTATTGATCCAAGTACATCCCTATGGATAAAAAAAATAAATCACAATACACAAAACAAACAAATCACAAATAAATTTCAATGACTAAAAATTCAAAAATGTATGCTTGTGAAATAACCTTTACTCAGATAATAAAAAGGTAGGTAACTTATTAAATAACTGGGGTTTGTACGTTTTAATAAAATTTGCAAGATAAAAACCTGAAATGGTTTATATGTATATATATGTAATTTGGTTCCGATATTTATCGATATTATTTGTTATTTGGAAATTGTGTTTTGGATATTCAAAATTTCACTTCTTCAAAAATCCCCGAGAACCTTAATTATATGTCTTTAAACTTTGTACTCTGTTTAATGTACTCTAATATTGAAACGATTTAATTAATTTTACTTCTGGAATGGCCAAGAATATCAGTCGCGAAAATACTTTTAAACAAAAGGAAAAGGATGGTGGTGGGGAAACAAAACTCAAGCTTGGTTTTCTTAGGGATAGAAGATTTCTTTTGGCAGTTGGGTTCTTCTTTTTGATTGCATCACTTTATCTGTTTACGGCTTTTATTTCTTATTTGTTTACACACAAGGCAGATCAAAGTGTGGTTGAAGCAGTTGGACAGATAGATCTTCGGGAATCGGGACAGGAAACGGAAAATTGGCTGGGATTGTTCGGGGCAATCACATCGTATTATTTTATTTTTAAATGGTTTGGAATAGCCACTTTTCTAATTCCCCCCTTGCTTTTCAACATAGGATATTCAATCGTATTCAGAAACAATATTATACATCCTTCAAAATCATTCTATTTCACAATATTTTTTCTTTTTTGGATGAGTATTTTGTTGGGCTACCAGGTATTCCGGTCTGAAGGTGTTGCCGAATGGGGATTTATCAGTGGTGGAATAGGCTACGAATTAGCAGTTTTTCTAAACGGACTGGTGGGTTGGGGCACTTATTTGCTTTTAATTTTTACCTTACTTGTATTTATTATCTTCTATTTTAATGTCACCACTTTGCTGGGATTATCCCAAAAAAAAGAATCCGAAAGTGTGTCAGAAGCTAGTCATCCTGGTAATACAGTAGAATTAATATCTGAAAATGAGGGAGATGAAGATAATTTGTTAGACGATGATCATGAAACAGAATTGGAGAACCGGGAAGTCAAGAATTCAGATCAATTAGAAGATGAAAAGCCAAAGCTTGAACTTGACATTGAAGATCCGGTAGCAGATGAGTTACAATCTGATGAAAGTGCCAATACAACCATGGAAACCGAACCTGAATTTGAAGTCAGTGGGGGAGATTTTAAAGAAAAGGTTGCGAGTACGGTTGAGAACTATGATCCAACCTTGGATTTGGCATCATATAAATATCCTACTTTAGATCTCCTCAATAAGTATGATTCTGAAAAGGTTCAAGTGACAAAAGATGAATTGGAGCAGAATAAAGACAAGATCATTGAGACCCTTATTAACTTCAAAATTGGAATATCAAGCATAAAGGCAACCATTGGCCCAACGGTAACATTATATGAGATTGTTCC
>CBDVAV010000475.1:0-4289 GCA_965372055.1 uncultured bacterium
TTAATTAAATAGACACTGGTAATCACTGCGGCCAACATAAAAAAGGTTTGCAGGGTATCTGTCCAAACTATGGTTTTAATACCACCCCGAAATGTATAAATCCAAATCAAAATAATAGTGATCAAAACAGTAAATGTAAATGGCAAGCCCCAACTATCGAACAATGCCAACTGCAACACGGTGGCCACCACGAACAACCGTAAACTAGATCCTACTATTCGTGATAAAAGAAAAAAAATGGCGCCGCTTTTATAAGCCCAATATCCAAATCGGCCCTTTAAATAGCTGTAAATAGAAACCAGGCTAAGTTTATAGTATAATGGCATCAAAACAGTCCCTATTATCAAGTAACCCAATAAGTAACCCAACACCATCTGTAGATAGGAAAATTGAGTGTCTCCCACCCAACCCGGAACAGAAATAAAAGTAATTCCGGAAAGTGAAGCGCCTATCATGCCGAATGCTACCAGATACCAGGGGGATTGTCTATTTCCGGTGAAAAATGTAGTTGAATCCGCACCTTTGGAAGTAAAGTGGGAGATCAATATCAACATCAGAAAATAGGTTGATATTATTGTTATTACCAAAGTAGGACTCATATAAAATATTTAATTGGCGATATTACTTTAATTTTTTATTACTTTTACAGACCCAAAGGTAAATATTATGAACAGTTCTTACCTGGATGAAGAGTTGTCCCACGTTCTGGAAGAAATCAAAGACCAGGACCTTAAGGATTTGATGGTCTTTAATGATGATATCAACACCTTTGAGCATGTGATCAACACTTTGATCAAAGTTTGCAACCACAGCCCCGAACAAGCAGAACAATGCACTTGGCTTATTCATTACAAAGGCAAGTGTTGTGTAAGAAAAGGAAGTTTCACTGAGCTTAAGCCAATGAAAGAAGCTATCCTTGATCATGGAATAAATGCTGCCGTAGTTTAACCCTTCCAGGTTTGCTCCCCGATGCAATACCCATCAAAATTAATTGAAGAAGCTGTAGAACAAATCGCCAAGTTACCAGGCATAGGCAAGAAAACAGCCCTCAGATTAGCTTTACACCTGCTTAAGCAAAACGAAGAAGAAACTGTTGATTTGGCATCCGCATTGATTAACCTCAGAAAAAACATCAAATCCTGTAACATCTGCCATATTATATCCGATTCAGATCAATGTACATGCATCAATTTACATAAAGACCGCAGTATTCTTTGTGTTGTTGAGGACACTCCTGATGTAATGGCCATTGAAAATACTGCTCAATACAATGGAATGTACCATGTTTTGGGCGGAGTGATTTCACCTATTAATGGAATTGGTCCTGATGATTTGAATATAGGCTCATTGATTGACAGAATTAATAGCGATCCTGAAATCATGGAGATCATTCTTGCATTAAGCCCAACCCTGGAAGGAGATACAACCGCCTTTTATATCACAAAAAAACTAAAAGGTCAAAAATTGAAAATCACCGCAATTGCCAGAGGTATTCCAGTTGGTGGCGAGCTGGAATATGCAGATGAAGTTACATTGGGTAGAAGCATTATTTCCCGAAGGCAGTATATTGAAGGGGAATAATTAAGAATTTGAACAATTCTTTAATCATAGTCATTAGTATACTAATTATTAAATCCGTGCACTATTTTCACTACTCTTTTTCCTTTCTACTACGTTAAAATCTTCAACCATAACGGTCTTATGCTTTCAAATTTTGCCTTGCCTGTCTGCCGACAAAGGCAGGTACAAAGAGAAAATACCATTAAAAATTTAGTAAACCAATTTAATAATCAACACACTAGTAAAGCATATAGTAAATATTTACTTTTGACCACTTATCAAAAATTATATGCAATTACTCTCAAAAAGAATCCAAGAACTGTCCGAGTCTGAAACCCTGGCCATGGCAAGAAAGGCCAGGGAATTAAAAGCTAAAGGAATAGATATAATCAGTTTAAGCCTGGGTGAGCCTGATTTCAAAACCCCGGGACACATACGCGAAGCAGCCAAGCAGGCTATCGACTCAGGCAAGTATTTTGCTTATTCTCCTGTTCCCGGTTACCCGGATTTAAGGGATGCCATCGCCCAAAAACTTGTAAAAGAGAATGGCATTCAATGTTCCTCGGAAAACATAATAGTTTCAACCGGGGCTAAGCAATCATTGGCCAACGTGATGTTAAGCCTCCTCGATCCCGGGGATGAGGTTATTGTGATTTCGCCATATTGGGTTACCTATTCCGAACTGGTAAAACTCGGGGGCGGAACCCCTATATTTGTAAAAGGTAATATTGAAAACGATTATAAGCCAACAGCAGATCAGATAAAATCTGCTATCTCTTCCAATACAAAACTCCTGATTTATTCTTCCCCTGGCAATCCCACGGGCTCAGTCTTTTCTCAACTGGAATTAGAGCAAATAGCCAATGTACTTAAACCTCACGAAAACATATTCGTGATCGCTGATGAAATCTACGAGTATATTAATTTCTCAGGAAAGCATGCCAGTATGGCGGCCATTCCGGGGATGCTGGACAATACTATTACAGTAAATGGGTTTTCAAAGGGATTTGCAATGACAGGTTGGAGGGTTGGTTATATCTCTGCCCCTTTGTGGATTGCCAAAGCATGCGAAAAGATGCAGGGACAAGTAACCTCAGGTACAAACTCCATAGCTCAGAGAGCTGCATTGGTGGCGTATACATCAGATATGAGTGCTACACGGGAGATGGCAAATGCTTATCTTGAAAGAAGAGGAATGGTTTATGAATTGCTAAATGCCATCCCTGGTTTAAAAAATTACTTGCCGCATGGAGCTTTTTATTTCTTCCCTGATATAAGTTACTACCTGGGAAAATCAAATAACAGTAAAATGATCAACAATGCCGGGGAATTGTCAATGTATTTACTGGAAGAACATCACGTTTCCGTGGTTACGGGCGAAGCCTTTGGTGCACCCAATAATATTCGCATTTCATATGCTGCCTCCGATGACGATCTTAAAGAGGGCATTGGAAGAATAAGACAGGCCCTTTCAAAGCTGGAATAATGGAACATACAATCGAAAGGATTTTCGAAGATTTTACCAAGCTTAAAGTTATGATCATTGGTGATGTAATGGTCGATTCGTATATTTTTGGCAAAGTAGACCGCATTTCACCAGAAGCCCCTATACCTATCTTACTTACAAAAAAACGTGAGTTTCGGTTAGGGGGTGCTGCTAATGTTGCCCTTAATATCCAAGCATTGGGCGCCACCCCCATCCTATGTGCTGTAATCGGAAGCGATGAAAATGGTGAGAAGTTAGTAGAAAGGCTTTCCAAAAGGAGATTGAATTCCCAGGGAATTGTCCGCAGCACCTATGGCAGGCCAACAACTACAAAAACCCGAGTCATTTCAGGATCACAGCATGTGGTAAGAATAGATACCGAAACCAATGCCCCGCTTACCGCCCCTGAAGAAGATGCGTTGTTTAGTGCAATTAAATTGGGTATGGAAGAATCTGATGTTGTGATATTTGAAGATTACGATAAAGGAACCATTACCACGGGGATCATTGAAAAAACCATGAAAATTGCCAATGATGCCGGTATTCCAGTGGCAGTTGATCCAAAAAAGAGGAATTTCTTCAATTATAAGGATTGTACGCTCTTTAAACCGAATCTTAGCGAATTAAAAGAGGGCTTAAAAATTGACTTTAAGGAGGAGAACATGGATGATATACGTACAGCCTCAGAAAAACTCCGTCAGAAAATTAATTGTGAGCATACATTGATCACTTTGTCGTCCCAAGGAATAATAATGAATACCAAAGGAAACATGGAATACTTCCCTGCTCACCTTAGGGAGATATCCGATGTTTCGGGAGCCGGGGATACAGTGATCAGCGTAGCTGCCTTGGGACTTGCCTTGAATTTACCCTCTGAAATGATTGCTCAACTAGCCAATATCGGAGGAGGGTTAGTGTGTGAACACATGGGAGTAGTACCAGTAAACAAAGATGACCTGTTTCTGGAAGCAAAAAGGTACAATCTCTAAAATGTTTTCTTGTCGGATATGTTTAGTGACTTTGTTATTCAATTAGATTTGTAGTAGCAACGATTTATCCGATCTCCTGCATTATAAGAATACCCATTTACATAATGGTTAAACTTATATAAACTATATAAATTGCTAGTAAAAATACCCCTTCAATTCTTTCGATTTTTCCTTTAGTCACCATTAATGGCATAATTGCGAATGTTAATCCCAACATCCAAAGCATATCAATTTTTAAAATTTCTTCGCTAACA
>CBDVAV010000476.1:0-4287 GCA_965372055.1 uncultured bacterium
AGCAATAATGCAGGATAGCTCCCTGACAAAAATCCGGTAACCAAGGTGATCCCTGCCAAGCTCATCCACAACATTGGATTTGCAAGATCGAGTGCCATGAATTTGCCTGTTAGCTGATTGAACCAGGGCAATAGCATGTAAACCATCAATACAGCCAATACCACCGATACCAGCGAGATCACAAGGGATTCGGTTAAAAACTGCGCTCCCAAAGATCCCCTTTGTGCGCCCAAAACTTTTCGCAATCCGATTTCCTTTGCCCTTTGTGATGACCGTGCCGTGGCCAGGTTCATAAAATTGATGCATGCTATTATCATGATAAATATCGCTACTACCATAAGCATGCGGACGTAATCTATACGGCCTCCAGTATTTACGCCACCTTCAAACGTGGCATGAAGATATTGGTCACTGTATTTCTGCAAAAACAGCCTCTCATCGGCTTCATTATCAGTATGATTGTTTATTTCCTGCTCCACCTTTTTGGCAAATGCTCCCACATCAGTACTTTCTTTAAGTGTAAATGCCAATCGGAACCCGCCATTTTCCCAGCTTTCTACCCAGTTATTGCGACGGATATATTCCTGTGCGGGAATGATCCAATCAAATTGCAACGATGAGTTGGAAGGAGGGTTTGCCAGGACTCCGGTAACGGTAATATCCCGGGAGTTATCAATCCTCAAGGTTTGTCCGATAATGTCATTTGCTTTCCAGTTGTTGCCGAAATATTTAATTGCCAACCGTTCAGATATCAGAATGGAATTCAGATCATCCATTGCGGTATTGGAATCCCCAGCCAGGAACGGATAGCTGAATATCTTGAAAAATCCTGGGGAAACATATCGCCCCGATTCACGAAAGGCTATGTCCTCTTTTGTGACTAAAAACTCAATTTCCCAGCTGATCAGGCTTGAGTTTTCCACTTCCGGGTAATCATTGTCCAGCATTACCTTTACTGGTTGCGGAACGGCAGTGGTGGTCATGATCTCCCCTTCAGTGAGGTGAATGTTACGTAGCATACGGTATAAGTGTGCGTCCCTTTTATGGAAACGGTCCATTCCTGTTTCATCATTGACCCAAAGGAGGATCAACAGGCTGCTTGCGAGGCCTACCGTGAGGCCTAATATATTAAGAAATGTATATCCCTTATGGCGAAGGAAATTGCGGATAGCGGTTTTCAGATAGTTTTGTAACATGATGGTATGGTTAGCGAATTCTCTTGGGTTAACTTTCCAATAGGGAAAAGGTTACATAATACGGGATGGATTCTGATATAGGTTTGGAAATAGTAGCCAAATACCCAACCTCTACGATTAGTACCCCCAATCCCCGGTCTATGGATTATGGAGTTTCGGGTTTCGGGTTTCGAGTTTCGGGTTTAGAATTTGGGATTGAATGTACCCGATGGACAATTGCCCGCCATATATGATATAGGCTAGGTTAGAAACAGGGTTGATTATCCTATATTTTTCATTTTTGTTGGATTTTGTCTACAATCAAATACTGAAGCAACTTTGATGTAATTATCCTCAATCCAATAAATGATTTTATAATTGCCTTCATCTAAATATCTGTATTCAAATTTTCGGTCGGATAGAAGTTGTTCATTTGATCCACTGGCAGGATTTTTTTTGAGTTGAATAGTTCTGTCAATGATACTCTTTGATAATTTCCTGGCAACTTTAAGGCTCGCTTTTTCCTTGTGGTATTTATATATTTCTTCCAATTGAAATCTTGCAGTATCTGTCCAAAATACCCTTAATCCCATGAATCAATTTCGTTTTTGAGCTCTTGGGCGGATGTTAATCTTCCACTTCCTGAATCAGACTCAGCATTGTCAATCATTTCGTTAAATTCCTTTTTTCCAAAAGGTTTTAATTCACCTTCGAACTTCTTCTTTCTCTCTTTCCGAAGTAGATTGTTTAGTTTATCAATTAAACTTTCGTCTTTTAGTCTCAAGAACTCCTGAACAAAATGTAGCTTTTTAGTTTGCAAATCCATATCTGGTCATTTGTCCAAAGATATTAATAATATAGTAATGATTATAACCCAACTTGCCCAAAGGGTGAGCGGGTTTTGAGTCTCGGGTTTCGGGTTTTGAATTTTGAGTACTTTCAATCCGAAACCCAGAACCCTCCTTCGGAGGGCAAGCCCCGAAACCCGAAACTAAGTGCGTTGCCACAAAAAATTTTACCGCCAAAATACAGGCCAACAGAGCCAGTACTGGCCGCAATTAGAGTATTTGCCGCAGTTTTTATCAGTATTTATACCTCTGCTTAAAAAATCAGTACAAATAATTAGGAGTATATTGGGTGGGTATGGAATGATAAACTAAATGGGAAATAACAAGTATTTATTAGGTTAGTAGGTTGTGAACAATTTAGTGAAGCTAAAGCAAAATAAATAAATTGTAGTCTTAGTGAATGAAAAAGGTTCTGAATGGAGAAAATGGGATTTACATTTCCATACACCATCATCATTTGATTACAAAGACAAAACTGTATCAAATCAAGACATTATTAATAAACTGAAGGAGAAAGAAATATCTGTTGTTGCTATAACTGATCATCATTACATGGATATAGCAAGAATAAGAGAATTGCAAAAACTTGGTAAACAAAATGGAGTTACAGTATTTCCAGGTATAGAATTTCGCTCAGAGTTAGGAGGAAGTGAAATAGTTCATTTTATAGGTATTTTTTCTGAAAATTCAAATATTGAGGAAATATGGACAGATATTCAATCTAATTGTAATTTAAAGCCATCAGAAATTCGGAAAGTTGGAGAAGAAAGAGTATACGCTGATTTAAAAGATACTGCAAATCTTATTCATAAACTAGGTGGATTGGTTAGCGTACATGCGGGAAATAAAACAAATACAATTGAAAATATAAGAAATAATAAAAAATATAAGATGCAAATCAAGGTTGATTTGCTTTCAAAATATATTGATATTTTAGAAATAGGAAATCCAGATGTTGATATAGAAGGATATAGAAATATTGTATTTCCAGATATTGGTTTTGAAAGACCTATGATTATATGTTCTGATAATCATAATGTTAATAATTACAGCTTTAAGGAGAGTTGTTGGATCAAAGCAGACCCAACATTTGAAGGATTAAGGCAAATAAAATATGAAAGCAAAGAGCGGGTATATATTGGTGATGCACCAGAATTAATTGAAAGGGTAGCTTCCAACAAAACAAAGTTTATTAAGAATATTGAGATAACTAATGAACCGGAATATAATGGTAATAAAGACACCTGGTTTAAAGATATTTCTGTGCCAATAAATTTTGGGATGGTGGCGATTATTGGTAATAAGGGAAGTGGCAAAAGTGCTCTGGCTGATATTCTAGGATTGTGTGGAAATTCGCACAACTACACTGATTTTTCATTCTTAAACCAAGAGAGATTCTTAAAAAACAATTTAGCGAAAAATTTTAAAGCAAGCATTGTATGGGCAAACAATGATAAATCACCAAATAACTTAAATACAATCGTTGATTTTAATGCTCCTGAAAGAGTAAGATATCTGCCTCAGAATTTCTTTGACAGGTTAACAAATAACCTTGATAGTTATGATTTTAAAAAAACGTTAGAGGATATTGTTTTCTCATATTTACCTGATGAAGAAAAGCTTGGCAAAAATTCTTTTAATGAACTCATTACATATAAAAAAGAAAGCATAAATAAGGATATTGAACTAATTTTTAATGAAATACTAGAAATCAATAGAAACCTACTTTTGCTTGAAGACAAATTGCACCCGACTTATAAAGAAAAACTTGAAAAGGAATTAGAAATCAAACAAAAAGAACTTGAAGAGCATATTAAAAATAAACCATCAGAAGTAACTAATCCAGAGTTAGATGAAGGCAAGAAAGAGCATAATAAAGAAATTTCAGAAAAAATAAACAAAAAGAATACAACCAAGGATTCTTTAATTACGGAAATAACTGTCAATCAAAATAAAAAAGTAACTCTAAATCAAGAAATTCAAGAATTGGAGAATATTTTAGAGGATTTTAAACGTTTTGAATCTGAAATAAAATCTTTCTATTCATCAAATAAACTAAAATTAGATAAATATCAACTTTCAATTGATAATGCATTGAAGTACAAGATTGATTTATCTTCTATTGGTAAGAAAATTGAAAGCAAGAAAAAAGACTACAAAAAAGTTAAGGATTTATTGTTATCCAAGGATGAAATTGAAAGCAGTTACCCTGAAGAAAAACAAAAAGAAATCGAAGTATATAGCTTAGTTGTAAAACTGGCAAA
>CBDVAV010000477.1:0-4283 GCA_965372055.1 uncultured bacterium
ATATATTTATTGATATATATTAAAACTTTATTAAGATTTAGTGGGACTCATTTTAATCAACTGTAATAGAAAATAGGCTAAATTGAGGCATGTAATATATTGCTGTTCCTTTTTAGATAAATTGTATCTTTATGGTTTGGTTCTTAAAACAAAAAAATTAAAAATATGGCCTTCGATATCAGCATGATCAAAGAAGTATACGAACAATTGGAAATGCGGACAAATGCAGCGAGGGCAGTTGTTGGAAAACCTCTAACTCTTTCAGAAAAGATCCTATATTCCCATTTGTTCGAGGGTGATACAGGAGAGGCCTATGAAAGAGGGAAATCATATGTGGATTTTGCACCTGATCGTGTCGCCATGCAAGATGCCACGGCTCAAATGGCACTGCTTCAATTTATGCAAGCTGGGAAAAAGCAGGTAGCAGTACCCTCCACTGTGCATTGCGATCACCTTATTCTAGCCAAATCCGGAGCAAGAGAAGATCTTCTAAACTCTATAAACACCAGCAAGGAAGTGTTCGATTTTTTAGAATCAGTGGCCAGTAAATATGGGATTGGCTTTTGGAAGCCCGGTGCAGGGATTATTCATCAAGTAATTCTGGAAAACTACGCTTTCCCCGGGGGAATGATAATTGGCACCGATTCACACACTGTGAATGCTGGAGGACTTGGAATGCTGGCCATAGGTGTAGGTGGTGCCGATGCAGTGGATGTGATGGCTGGCATGCCATGGGAACTTAAATTCCCTAAACTGATTGGAATTCACTTAACTGGCAAAATGAGCGGTTGGACATCGGCAAAAGATGTAATTCTTAAGGTAGCTGGTATTTTAACTGTAAAAGGTGGAACTGGGGCAATAGTAGAGTATTTTGGCGATGGTGCAGAAAGCCTTTCGTGTACCGGAAAAGGAACTATCTGTAATATGGGAGCTGAGATTGGCGCTACCACATCAACTTTCGGATATGACAGCAAAATGTCAGAATATTTACGTGGTACAGGAAGGTCAGATATTGCGGATTTGGCAGACGAAATCAATATTCATCTGACCGGAGATAAAGAGGTTTATGTCGATCCAAATCAGTATTTTGATCAGGTGATTGAAATTAACCTGTCTGAATTGGAGCCCTATATTAATGGGCCTTTTACACCCGATCTGGCAACTCCAATTTCAAAATTCGCTGAAACGGTAAAGGAAAACAATTGGCCAGAAAAACTGGAAGTCGGATTGATAGGCTCTTGTACAAATTCCTCATACGAAGATATCACAAGGGCAGCCTCTTTGGCCAAGCAAGCCATTGATAAAAACCTCAAGGTTAAAGCAGATTTTACTATTACGCCGGGATCAGAACAGGTAAGATTTACCGTTGAGAGAGACGGTTACCTTGAGAAATTTGAAAAGATGGGCGGTGTGGTATTGGCAAACGCCTGCGGGCCCTGTATCGGACAATGGGCAAGGCATACCAGTGATCCTGATAAGAAAAACTCCATTATTACTTCTTTTAACCGGAATTTTGCAAAAAGGAATGATGGCAACCCGAATACTTATGCATTTGTAGCTTCACCTGAGTTAGTTACAGCAATGGCTATTTCTGGCGACATGACTTTTAACCCTCTAACAGATTCATTAACAAATGAAGATGGAGAGCAAGTAATGCTCGACGAACCCGTAGGTCTTGAAATGCCTCCCAAAGGTTTTGATGTGGAGGATCCAAGGTTTAAACCTCCGTCAGAAGATGGAAGTAATGTTAACGTTATTGTGAATCCGGAATCCAAAAGATTACAACTACTTACTCCATTTGAACCATGGAACGGGGAGAACATTGAAGGGATGAAACTATTGATCAAGGCCAAAGGGAAATGTACAACTGACCATATATCCATGGCCGGTCCCTGGCTCAGGTTCAGGGGCCATCTCGATAATATATCGGATAATACCTTAACTGGGGCAGTAAATTATTTTAACGACCAAACTGATAATGTCAAGAATCAAATTACAGGTGAGTATGGAAGTGTACCAGCTACCCAAAGGGATTACAAGGCGAACGGGATTCCATCCATTGTAGTAGGTGACCATAATTATGGTGAAGGATCGTCACGTGAACATGCAGCCATGCAACCTCGGCATCTGGGGGTAAAAATCATTCTGGTAAAATCTTTTGCCAGAATACACGAGACAAATCTGAAGAAGCAGGGCATGTTGGGCCTTACTTTTACTAATGAAAATGACTATGATAAATTTCTTGAAGATGATACTATTGATTTGATGGATTTAATGGACTTTTCACCCAATGAAAGTCTCACACTGAAATTAACCCACTCTGATGGATCGTCTGAAACAATAAAGGTCAATCATTCATATAACGAGGGACAAATTGCATGGTTTAAAGCAGGTTCTTCCCTAAATTTAATCAAAGACCAGGAGATAGGTTAGATGAAAATTATTAAGTATCCTGTTAAATCCATCAAAATACTACTTTTAATAGGGATTCTTTGTTCATGTTCAATAACTAAGAATCCAACAAGTACCCAACCAGGAAAATCAAGTACGGTTACAGGATTGGATTATAAGAATGGTTAATTCTGTACAGATGTGAGGTATTTTTTTGGAGTAATGCCAAATTTTTTCTTAAAAGCGGTAATAAAATGGCTGGGATTTGAATAACCCACCTGATAGGCGACTTCTTTGATCTGGTGTCCATCAACCTCAAGCAATTCCCTGGCCGTATCCATTCTAAAGTCATTCAGATGGCCATAGACGGTATTTCCAAAGAGTTTCTTAAAACCGACTTTCAATTTATATTCATTTGTGCCAACAGCCCTGGCCAATTCCGCCAGTGTGGGTGGGTCCACCATGTTCTCGGTGATTATCTTTTGGGCGTCTTTTATTTTCTCTACCTCGAAGTTATCACTTAAGAACGGACATTCTGAATCATCTATTACATTTTGGTTGGAACTGTCCAGATAATAAGATAAAAACTCCATCACTTTGCTAACATGGTAAAGTTTTTGAAATGATTCCTTAAGAGTGTTATTAAATACTTGATGAATGGTTACCGATATTGCAGGTATGACTTTTCTTGAGGAATAGAACTTTTTTACTTTATAGTTTCTCAAGGATTCATTGATTTCAGCTTGATTTGATGAAAACTGTTTATTGATAAATTCATGTAGTTTCCTAATAGGGATACACAAAAGTAAAATCTTTGTCCCCCCATTAACGTTGATCTTTAAGTTCCAGTCTTTATAGGGATAAGACAATACCAAATAGTTGGAAGGATTAAGCAAAAAGCTGCCAGATTCCAATGAAGTACTTAATGAACATTCTCCTTCCATAACGAACAGGAACAGTATGGAATCCCTGTTTATTGATAATTCTGATGGTATTGATGTAGAAAGGGGGTTATGGAATTGTGTAAATCCTATTTCATGTTCAATCAAAGAGTATTTCAAATACTTTGGTAAATCAACTTGGGGTATACCAACGTTTTTTGTTAGTGATTCTTTAAACGATTGCCTTATGGAATTGCAGGTATTCAAATAGATTCAAAATTGATTGTCATAAATATACACATACAATAAAGTCTTTCAAATAAAGCATGTGATCAATTAAACGTTTTAATAAAGTTGTAGTTCCCAATATCCTGAATTTCTGATCTAATTTTAAAATTTAAGATTAACATTACATCCAAATCAAAAAGAAAAATTTTTTTAGAGAAAGTTTATATTTGTACTATTAACATTGAATTATGGCAGCAAAACAAGGTAACGTTAAACCTGTTAAGCAAATGGTTACTCCCAGCAGGTCTTTAACTGAAGAGACAGAGAAGTTGTTGAACAATCAAATAATGATGGAAGGTAAGTCATCAGCATATTATCTTTCCATGGCCTCATGGTGTGACACCAAGGGATATATAAATTCTTCTAATTTTCTCTATAGGCATTCAGAGGAAGAGCGTCAACATATGTTAAAGCTCTTCGGGTATATCAATGATGCTGGAGGACATGCACTACAGCCTGAGATTACTGGAATACAGCATAGTTTCAATACCTTAAGGGAAATATTTGAATTTATTTTAGCACACGAAATTGAGGTAACCAAATCCATTAACAAACTAATGGACCATTGTTTTGGAATTCGTGATTTTACCACATTTAATTTTTTACAATGGTATATTACAGAACAGCGTGAGGAAGAAACACTTTCCAGAAGGGCCGTAGAACTTTTCGATATAATTGGTGAAGATGGTATTGGGTTATGGACAATTGATCAAGAAATTGGAA
>CBDVAV010000478.1:0-4268 GCA_965372055.1 uncultured bacterium
ATGCCTATTGCTATCACAATAAATATTAATTTTTTCATTCATGTTCCTATGTTTGTTTTACTTTTTGTTTTAAAATTTCTGATACCATCTACAGTTTCGCATAGTTTTACAACTATAAAGCTCATCCTGCTATAGTTATGGCAAAGTACGGGGTAATTATATTAACCGTCAATAGCGATATTTAGCCATATTTTGGCAAAACCTTCCTATTTGGTATAGTTGGGTGTTTTTATAGGGCAAAATCGGGGAAATTTTATTGCCGTTTAGCCCCTTGTTATCTTAATAATAAAACCCTGTTTTGTCAAATCGGCAACATCTCTTGCCAGCGATGTATTATTGAAGCCCAAAGGAGCTTTAAATGCCTTGTTCAAACATTCGCGATAATTGGCAGTTTGGTGATCTTTTACGTATTGGAAAGATGTCCCCGTACCTCAAAAAATCCCATCAGGATTTTAGTTGGCCTAAAACATCATCTTTAGTACTTATAACAATTGCTGCCACCTCATCAATTAAATTCTGAGCTACATTTAATTCTTGCAACGTGTCAACCAAGTGCCCTGCAACAGCATTAAAATGATCTTCTGTAAGATCCATATGAGCATGGGCATCCAACAAATCTTTGCCGGTATATGCAGTAGGTGCGCCAAATGCATATGCTAAAAAAGCTTTCTGTTTGCTTATTTGTGCTTTCATGTCCGTATTTGCGAAAAAGTGACTGATGTTTTCATCAGCCAGAACTTTTGCATAAAAAATTTCAACTGTTGCATTTACTGCTTCAATTCCACCAATTCTATTGAATAGACTTTCCATTTTTTTTAATTATTATTAAAATATATTTATTTGACGATTTACCTCTTTTTAAATTCCTTGTAACAACTTAGGACGAGGTTTATCCTACAAAATTCATCATCTATTTGATCACCTACAATAGCGATTTTTAGCCATTTTTTAGTGTCTGTCTATAAATTCAATTTCGATTGATTTTCAATGACTTTTACCCCGCCCCTAAAGGGTGAAGCCATTGAAAATCAGCACTCCCTTCAGGGTTTGGGGTAAATGGTGATTTTCAATGGATGACATTATGGATAGACACTAATTATACATTATAGCTTTTATTTTTTATATCAATCCCGGATTATCAGTGATAACTCCAGTTTTACTGGTATCAATGTCAAGATCAAACGAAAACAGGTTGCCCCCGGACCAGATTGAGAAATCAGGTAGGATACAACCCTAACAATTCTATTTCACTTAGGCTCAAGTGTTTTAAGATAATGTTGATCAAAGGCAGCTAAAATGCTCTCAAGATCCGAATAAGGCCCTGGAGCATAAGCTTCTGATGATTTGCCCAAATGGGTAAGCTCGCAAATATTCCAGTCCTGTCTATTTGTCAAATCCCATAACTCAACTGCTGGGGCAGGGTCAAATCCCGGTTTATTGATGGAATCGGGATGAAACAGCAAATCACAAATGACTTTAGTCCTGTCAATTCCCAAGCGTTCCATTCTGTGAACCAATACATAATCAGGATGGGGGCTAATACAAACTGATGGAAACAGACTGTAATAATGGACATGTCTATGCTCCTCTTCTGGCAGTCCCGGCAGTACGTCCCCACATCGCTTTCCATTCATACTCATACTTTGGCTCGATGTACTGAGAACCATAGGCCCACCCAAGAAAGGGCCTCTTTCAAGCACATTTGTAGCACTTCTTAATGGCGTTAACCTGCTGAGCAACGGGTGGACTGGTGGACAATGATAACATTCACTAAAATTCTGAAAGATAATCTTCCAGTTTGCTTTTACCTCGTATACTATCTTTTTGACAGATTTAAGATTGGCAATATCCCAATTTTTAAACCTATCCAATACTGGTTTGTAGGCAGTTTCAAAAGGAAGTGGTGATGGCGACTGGTTAATGAAAATAAAGCCCTCCCAGGTTGTACAAGCTACCGGATGAAGTGGATAATCATCCATTTCAAACCCAACCACACTTTTCATATTGGCTGCCCCGGTAAGCTTTCCGTCCAGTCCATAAGACCAGGAATGGTAAGGGCATTGGATTTTCTGTTTAAACTTCCCTTCACTTTTATCGCAAATCCTCGTGCCCCGGTGCCTGCATACATTATAAAATCCCCGGATTTCTTTATCTTCACCTCTAACAATTATAAAACTTTCATTTCCTGACTCGTATAAAAAGTACTGCCCTTCTGATTCCAGATCATCAACCCTTCCTATACAAATCCATTGCTTGCTAAAAATATTTTCTGTCTCAAGGTCATAAACCTCGGGAGTGTTAAAATATTTTCCAGGAAGTGTTTTTGCCCCCTTGGCCGTTCTGTTCTTGCCCATTGACGTTTCTTAATTCACAATCTTTTAAAGATTGCTATAATAGTGAAATTTACTCTTTCCGTCAAGCAGTTATCGGTCTCCGGCATCACGATATTGAATATATTTATTTGTTGAAAACAATGCAGCTTAAATTTAGAATAGTATATTTAATTTATAATCTTATCACCAATCCATGAAAAAAAATTACTACGTTGTTATCCTTATTCTGTTTGTTTTCTTCGTGATATCATTTTTGACCAACATTATGGGGCCATTGGTGCCAGAGATCATTGAAGATTTCAATCTAAGCCTTACCATGGTGGCCCTCCTCCCTTTTGCTTTTTTCGTAGCCTATGGGGTATTCTCCATCCCTTCGGGCATATGGGTAGAGCGCTATGGTGAACAAAAAGTGATGGTATGGGCTTTTTTCATTGCTTTTATAGGTGCAATATCATTGGCAGTTTATCCCAACTATCTAGTGGCCATTATCTCACTGTTCTTTATTGGCTCCGGAATGGCAATGTTACAAGTGGCCATAAATCCATTGCTAAGAACAGCCGGGGGAGAAGAGCATTTTGCTTTTTACTCTGTTTTGGGTCAAATGTTTTTCTCATTGGCATCTTTTCTCAGCCCGTTGGCATATTCATACCTGGTATTGAACCTTGAAGGTAAAAAACAGAATTCAAACTTTTTATTGGATACATTGGCCAAGGTTGTTCCTGAAAACCTAAGCTGGATATCGATGTATTGGCTTTTCGCGGTTATTGCATTACTAATGGTAGTTCTTGTTCAATTTTCCCGCCTTCCTAAAGTTGAACTGAAAGAAGACGAAAAAATAGGGACTGCTCAAACCATTATGATTCTGATCAAAAAACCTATAGTTCTACTTTACTTATTTGCCATTTTCTTTTATGTTGGCACGGAGCAAGGAATAAATAATTGGGTGTCTGAATTTCTACAGACATACCATGGTGCTGATCCCCAGACTACAGGAGCAACCGTTATATCAAGATTTTGGTTATTGATGTTCTTTGGTACCCTGCTGGGTTTATTACTATTGAAATTTGTCGATTCAAGAAAAGTGCTGATCGGTTTTACCTTGGCTGCTATTATCAGCCTTACATTTGCCTTGTTTGGAGGGCTTGAAACAGCAGTGATTGCTTTCCCGATGGTAGGGTTTTTTGCTTCTGTGATGTGGTCGATATTGATTTCTTTGGCATTGAATTCGGTAGCGGAACATCATGGCACCATAGCCGGAATCATGGTTACCGGTAGTGTCGGGGGGGCTATTTGGCCATTGATTATCGGATCGATTGGTGATTTTATTGGCCTCAAAGCTGGAATGCTTATTTTATATTTATCACTTGGATATGTATTGGCAGTTGGCTTTTGGGCGGAACCATTAATCTCCAATAAGACAGTGAGTTTAGGTAAGAAAGAATAGTTCTACCACGAATTTAATATGCCAAAGGCATCCCTTTGGGGGTAACAATAAATAACAATTATCAAATAACAATTGACAAATAATATTCAATGGTCAAAAACCAATGATCAAATGTCAAAAAAATACTATCTAGCTTATCATTTGTTAATTGTTTTATTATTTAAGGTGTTTATGTGAATTAATTAATGGTCATTAAATTGAAATAGCTTGAATATTGGAAAATTGTATTTTGTGAATTATTTGATAATTGAGTATTGTATTTTGGAAATTTCAAGTCCAATTCCCCCATAGGGATGCCTTTGACACACTAAAATAACAGTACCGAAATAATAGCTAATACTTCATGGGAAAAGATATATTTATAGGTGTTGATCTGGGAGGCACTAATGTTAGGGCAGGGTTAATTTCGGGGAAAGAATTAGTTGACTTGTTCTCTGAGCCAATAGATCCCAAGGGATCGGTTGATGAAGTATTGCAGCAGATATTTCAAG
>CBDVAV010000479.1:0-4265 GCA_965372055.1 uncultured bacterium
CGGCCTTGGCCTGCTATCGACATCGCCATGCCTTGCAATTCAATATCGGCTTGCAGCGCACTACCTAATTCCAGGGCGTTTTTTGCCGCTTCCTTGTAGCGTTTCTCCGAAAGTTTAAAATCCCCTTTTTGTAAGGGAATATCAGCGTATATATGCCGGGCCACTGTTATGTCAAAATCATTGCCTAACCTTTTTGCTTCTTCTAGATTAGCCCCTGCTTCAGCTTCGATCAGTTCAGGTTTTAACTGGTTGATTGGGATCCAGGTGATAATAATTTTATACCGGATTTCCATCCAGGGATCCTTATTGTCCTGGGCTATTTGCAAACCTTCCTCTAAAATCTCTAGTGCATCATCCCATTCTTCATTAATAGTTTTGGCCATTCCATACCAGCAATAAACATCCAATTTCGCTTGTTTATCCCCTAGCTCTTGAATTATTTGGGTGCCCTCTTTCATTTTTTGATATCCCAAATCAGAATTCATATAGTATAATTCCAAAAATCCTAAAACATTAAGGATAAGAGCCCGCTCCACACTCTTTTGGGTGGAAGCCTCCAACCCACTATTTAAAATTTCGCTGCCTATTCCAAGGTTAGATTGTAAATAAAAAAATTCAGCCAAATGGCTGGCTAACTTCAGCCTTTTGACAGGCTCGTTTTGCAAAATGCTGAACACCCCATGAAGGTTGTTTAATTCGAGGTTAAGCCATCCCAACCATTTTCCGCTGTTTTTCACTCTTTCCTTATAGGCCACTCCAGCCTTGTCCAGATAATAATTACAATATTGCTCCTGCAGGGCGATCAATTCCTCTTTTTCTGACAACTTCTGTGTACCATACTGCTTCATTATTTCCAACAGAACGTATCGTATGGTGCCGTTCCTTTCCACTGTAATGACCAGGGACTTATCAACCAGGTGCGTCAGAAGATCAAGCACTTGGAATTCAGACAATGGATCATAGCCGCATATCTTTTCCGCATCTTCCAGGTCGAAATCCCCAGTAAATACAGAAAGCCGATAAAAAAAAATCCTCTCTTCATCATTAAGAAGTTCATTGCTCCAATTTATTGTGGCAAGCATGGTTTGATGACGGGAAGGGGCTGCACGATTATCAGAAGAAAGTATATTGAATTGGTCAGTTAACCGGTTCAGGATGGCACCAGGATCCATCACTTTTATCCTGGAAGCAGCCATTTCTATAGCAAGCGGGATACCATCCAACCGCTTGCAAATTGAGGATATGATGTTGCCATTCGATTCATTTAATTCAAAATCTGGCTTGTTCATCAGTACCCTGTCCCGGAAAAGAACGATTGAATCATATCCGGCAATTTCCTCAAGCCCAGCATCTGTTTCAGGAAATGTGAGGGAGGGGGTAGAAAATATTGTTTCGCCTGGAATATTCACCGACTCGCGGCTGGTAACAAGGTAACGGGGTTGCTGTGTGTTTGTCAACAATGCATTGAGCAGCCTGGCACATTCCTCGATAAGGTGCTCGCAATTGTCCAATACGATCAACAACTGTTTGTCAGAGATTTTTTTAGCGATGGTTACCTCAATGGCAATTTCTTTTTCAGGTTTTACCTGCAGGGCTTCAGCAATGGTATCTGCCACCAGGTTTTGATTGGTCAGGGGAGCCAGGGCAACAAACCAAACACCATCCGGATATAAATTGAGGGATTGTCGTGCAGCTTCAATGGCCAGCCTGGTTTTGCCGCACCCACCGGATCCCTGTAGGGTGACCAAGCGTTGATTTTCAAGTACTTCCCTCACCTGCTTTAATTCAATTTCCCGTCCAATAAATCGGGTAGCCAGGTTGGGGAGATTATGAGGAATGTCCTTTTTTACTACTTTGCCTTTTTCCAACATCTCTTCGATCCCGGGTACAACCAGACCTTCATCTGCCATAGCAAACACCTCCATTGGTTTACTGACATTTTTAAAAGGAAAATAGCCCAATGAGGAAGTTTTAATACCCTGATGATTTTTAATTTCATCCCGGACCTTTTCAGAGACAAGTACGCTTCCCGCCTTTCCTAGGGATTCGATCCGGGAAGCAAGGTTCACCGCATCACCAACAATATCATCGTCTGTAATCATGATATCCCCAATATGCATCCCTATCCTTACCGGAATGGCCGGGTTTTCCCTAAAAGCCAGCTGTAATTTTATCCCACATTCTACTGCTCCAAGTGCACTGGAAAAGATACTTAAGGTACCATCTCCATAATAATTTATGATTTTACCATGATGGTTTTCAATAATACTGTTAAAGATTTGACGATGTCGTTCCCGAATTAGATTGGCCTTCTCTTCATCCTGCTGCATTAATGAAGTATATCCTTCGATATCGGTAAACATTATGGCGGCAAGTTGACGGGTCGCTTCCATTAACTGAATATTTCAATTATCAAGTTAAGAAAATTCTTCTTAAAAAGTAATCGAGAATTGATATCGCCTGTACAATATTTCAACTCTTTGTGATCAACCAAATGCAGTTAAAATGAGGATTATCTAATGATCTCTAATTACTAGAGTTTTGTGATGGCTCATGCTTACTTATTTTAGCCAAATGTCAGAACTAAGAAAACCAATTCCAATTTGACCCAGACGAATCTTATTTTCTCAGTTCTTTTAATCGGTTTATTGCCTTTTGGTTTTCAGGGTTCAGTTCCAACGACTTCTCAAAATTTTGTATTGCTTTCTCATTTATAGCATTTCCATCAGGTATTCGTGTTGATGGATACCAAATACTAACTTGAATCGGCCTTGGAATACTTTTGTTATTCCAATCAAAATGCCTTTTATATGTCCTGGTGCTGTCAAAAGTTAAGTAATGTTGAAATCCAACACTATATTTCCCATGAATCAATGCAATATTGCTCAATGAAACTTGCCCCGAACACTGATATATATTTGATAATAGTAATGTGAATAAAATATGTTTGCCCATCATTGTACTTATCTATGAATGTCAAGAGTTATCCCGGAGGGTTTCCATGCTTACCACTAAAAGGGAAATATCAGTAATGCTATTATAGATACATTGTGAAAAACAGGTTGACATATGCAACTTTAAAGTCTTTCATTAATCTTTATAAACAATGGTACGACTCATAATACAGTTGAATATAATTTTGGTGTTCACTAATATATTAATTGGGATTCTCTCTCTTAATAGATTATTTCATGGCAAAGATTTACTACCTCTGCTTATTGGAGCAATAGTCATAATAATTGTTTTTCTATCCTTATTTATCAAATGGAAAGATTTTTTCAAATATCGCATCATAGGGTTTATACTTGTGGTGTTGAGCAGTATTGGGGTAATCCACGCTCATTTTAACATTTATAGTGCTGAAATTGAAGCAAATTCCAGAAGTAATGCGCTTGCATTTTTAGAAAATAAAGAAGCTCCAAAACTAAGCCATATTCTTAGCATAAATTATAATAACAATACTCCATTAGCAGAACTGTCAAAAAATAATAAGTTTATCATCCTTAATTTCTGGGGGACCTGGTGTCCCCCGTGCATTAAAGAAATGCCACTTTTAAATAAATTTTATGAAGAATATAAAGGCAAAGGGGTAGAGATTATTGGATTTACTGATTTCAAGAAATCCTCTGAAATTTCTGTTGTTCAAAAGGAGATAAATAAGATTAATAATATTTTAGAAAAACTTGACATAAACTATCCAATATTGATTGACGATTCACAAAATGTTAGATCATCTTATGGAGCAGAGGTATTACCTGCCACCGTGTTAATAAATAATGAAGGAAAGGTAATTGATTACCAAATAGGGATTGATGGTTCTTTAATAATCATGCAGCAAGTGAGAGAAAAATTGCTGTTAGCCAGATGACCCTTCACAACAACAATAGATAAAAAACATAGGCCATTTCTTTAGTCTATGGAATGTCCTCTAAGAAATGTTAAATATAGTCCAGATAGTTATCGGGACGGTCATGGCTGGAAAGTCAAAGAAAGCAATGTCTCTCATTTTCCAAGTTTTTTATCAAGGCCGACGTGGGCAATACAAAAACTGAAATGACAGATAAAGTAATATATCTTTTGATTGGTCAAAAAGGAAGAGGAAAATCCTTTATCAGAACCCTGTGAGACAAAAACTTCAGAGTCAAATTTGTAATAGATGAGGATTGGACAAAAGCAATTAAACGAGAAAGGACTGCTGACAATGAATCATTTAATTTATCTCATCTAAGTACATGAGATGGATAACCCTTATATAGTTAAAGCTT
>CBDVAV010000480.1:0-4249 GCA_965372055.1 uncultured bacterium
CCAAAGAATGAAAATAAATTTAGACTACAACAATGGCAACAATGGAAATAATGGAAATAATCGCATTAGCACCGCGCTACTACTCGCCGCGGGCATAGGTAGCCGACTTTTACCGTTGACTCAAAATTACCCAAAGTGCCTAACATTGGTAAATGAAACCTCCATCCTCGAACGATTGGTTACTAGTTTGAAAACGCAAGGCTTTAAACGGCTTGTCATTGTTACAGGGCATCAGGAAAATCGTATTAAAGAATTTCTGGGATCAAAATCCGGGGATATGGCAATCGAATATATTCATAGTCCACTGTATAGATCAACTAATAATATCTATTCACTTTGGATGGCCCGGGAGATTATAGCCGAACCATTTATCTTACTCGAAAGTGATCTTTTATTTGATGCTTCCCTGCTTGACGAAATGATTTATCCCGATAGGATAGCGGTTGCAGGTATTCAACCATGGATGAATGGAACTACGGTTACCATTGATTCAGTGCAAAAGGTGGCAGAGTTCCAAAATAGCACCATTCCAATTTTGGATGGTATAAAATATAAAACAGTCAATATTTACAGTTTCTCTCTTTCTTCATGGCGTGCCATTATAGAACGACTCAACCAACATATCCTGGAGGGTAGGGTGAACGGCTTCTATGAAACTGTATTTTCAGAAATGGTGGATGATGGCAGTCTTTCACTGCAAGCTATTTCCTTTGACGGTAAGCCTTGGTATGAAATAGATACAATAGACGATTTGGCAGAGGCTGTGAAATTATTTCCAACACACTATTATGAAAATGACATCTCCGAAAACGTTGCATTGGAAGCCTCTTAGAAATAACACTCAAAAAAATTTAGATTGCTAACAAAGAAGGGACTAACCTAACTATTCCTGTATTTATAGCAATTTGAAACAAGAAAATCGAAAGATGGCAATAGTAGCGCATCAATAAATATTCATTGAAAATGAATGACCCACATAGACTGAGCATGTTAAGTTTTGTTAAGGACTTACCCAATATCGTTTCTTTATTAGGGTTAATGAGTGCTGTATTTGGCATATATTTCGCAATTATCGGAGTGTTCTATGCATCTATCATCGGGATTCTTTGGGCAGTTTTATTTGACTGGTGGGATGGACTGATAGCCAGTAAAATGAAGGGCAGGACAAAAGACCAAGCAGCATTTGGAGGACATCTTGACTCCTTGATTGATATTGTGAGTTTTGGTGTGCTGCCTGCAATTATTCTCTTAAGCTATGGTAGTTATAGCCTTTGGTACTTGCCGGGAGGGTTCGCCCTTGTTGCAGGTTGTGCGATACGATTGAGTTATTTTAATGTCTATGGCCTTATTGATGGTAAAGCATACACGGGATTGGCGGTTGACTATAATGGACTGATATTATCATTTGCATTTCTATTTGAAAGATTTTTCAGTCATACCTATTTCTCGATTGTACTTTATGTGCTATTGATGATGGTGTCCATCCTGAATTTATCTTCAATTAGAATACCTAAAATTCCGAAGAAGTGGATTTATGCAATAGTTGCCTATGTATTAACACTGTCAATTTATTTTGGATGGATATTGTGGAATGGATATTAAACCTGCATTAAATTTCACCACCTTTTTAATTTATTCTCAGTCTACAATTGTTTCTTGCATAAACGCTTTTGCTTGATTAATCTCTTTGGCTGTCATACGTTCAATATTTTTGATAATTCTTTGAATGGTTAATAATATCTATTATACGAATTAAAAACTGTCACTTCCCAATTCAATGCAAACTGGGGTTTTTATATCAAGTATATGGTCAGAAAAAGTGATTGCGCCGTTATCCCTGTCAATATTAAACAATACGATATTGTCAGAATTTTGATTTGCTGCATAGAGGTATGAGCCAGAGGGATCGATAGCGAAATTCCTGGGAAAAACACCCCGTGTGGAAACGTGGTCTATCAAATCCAGTTTGCCGGAATTTTCGTCTATTTTGAAAATCACAATGCTGTCATGCCCCCGATTGGATCCATAAAGGAATTTTCCATTTGGGTGGACATGGATATCTGCACAATAGCTAGTGCCTTCAAAGTTGTCTGGCAAGGTGGAAATAGATTGCAGTTCAGACAACCCTCCAACAGAACTATCATACGAATAAGCATTTACTGTATTGTCCAATTCATTAATTACATAGGCATACTTGCCATTCGGATGAAAAGTGAAATGCCTTGGGCCTGCTCCATCCTGTAACTTTATAGAAGGTTGTTCATTGGGTATTAGTTTCCCTTCCACATTGTCAATTTTAAAATTCCAGATTTTGTTGCTTCCCTTGTCTGCTATAAATGCAAAGCGATCATCAGGGGAAACCTTTACGGAATGTGCATGAGGACCCTCCTGTTGGGGGTGTGTACCGGAGCCTTCAAGATATATTAGGTCAGAAGGACTCAAACGTCCGTCATCCATCCGTTTATACATTTTAACCACCCCTCCCATGTAGTTGGCTACAAAAACATATTGTCCTTTACTGTCCAAACTAATATGACAGGGCGCGGGGCTGTCCGTGGATAATTTATGGAGTAAAACCAGGCTGTTGTCATCTTTGATTTCAAAGGCATAAATAAACCCGCCCAAACTATCTGCAACTTCACTTATTGCATAAAGGTTTCGTCCATCAGGGGATGTAACCAGGAAAGATGGATTTACAATTTCGGCAACTGTTGAATGCATTTCCAAACTACCATCTTCAGTATTCATTTTCAGTAAATAAATGCCATCGGCCTTGCCATCAACATGGGCTTCTTTTTTTGTGTAAGTCCCTACATATACAGGTGAGAAGAATGGAGGTAAATCAAGGTCTGATGCTTCTTTTACTTTACTGTTATTCATGCAGGATGAATTCCCTAAAATCATTAATAAGATGAATAACACCAATTGATTTTTCATTTACTCTTTGTAAGGGCAGTAAATATATTATGCGATACAAATAAAATTTTTCAATTTAAGATTTCTTGAAAACAAAACGGGTAATATAGATTCCTTTTCCATCTCCCTTTCCCGAATCACTTTCTACCCCACTGGTTACAAATGCCAAATCCCAACCTTCTTCAGCCAGTTTATTTATTTTAGAAGAAATCAGGGCATCATTAGAGGCAATATTTTGAAAATTAATACCTGCTACACTGTAAAAGTTCAATAATTTGGATTCTGCAAATTGATCAACCTTGGCATCCTTTCTTTTGATATCTCCTTGATTACTTTTTTTGCCGTCTGTACGCTCAGTTGTAAAATCATCTATGTCTAAACCTGTTTGGTTTTCAATCAACCTTGAGCGTCCGATGCCAGCAGGCACGATCGATTCTACCACGGTAATTACTTTGTACTGGGGACTACTTTGAGCTTGAGTAGCGTACACGGTACTCAAAGAGATTGCTAATGTTAGAAAGATATTTTTCATTGCTTTAAGTTTTAGTTGAGAATCAAATGTACTTGTTTATATAGTGTTGTTCATGGTTTTACTTGGTATTGAGTAGATATTAATAGTGTTTTTCCAATTAATCATCTCCTCTTTGTTGCTTATTTCAATAATTTTAGTGCTAACATCAAATTCTTCGAAATAGAATATATCATAGCCATGTTGCTTAATTACTTGAAACAATTCCATCTTTGCTTCATTTGAGCTATTTCCAAAGCTTTCCGCAACAATTACAGGTTTAAATTTTGCAATTAAACTGGATATGGATTTTAATATTTCTTTGTCATATCCTTCTGTATCAACTTTAATGAATGATAATTTGTCAAGCCATTGGTTGTAGTCACTTTCAAGAAAATCGATTAGGTTAACACCTTTGATTTTATTTGGGTAAACAAATTTCCCATGCATGCTTTCTTTTGTCGGATAGATTGCCCCGTTGGCAAATGACGCTTCTGAGGATATAAAATAAAACTCTTCTTCAGTGCTTGAGATGGCATAAGGTACGGGGATGATATTCGTTCTGTTTCTATTCAAAGAAGCATTAATTTTTAAGATTTTGAAAACGTAAGGATTGGGGTCAAAACTCAAAGTAAGGCCTTCCATTCCGGCAGCCAATCCCATGGGAACTGTTGTTTCACCAATATTTGCCCCGATGTCAATTATCAAATCCCCGTTATTGATAAATTGTTTAAAAAAATCAACGTTTGATTGTGTGATTTCAATTTGGGACACTAAAGGATTGTCCCAGTTTGCAAACTCGATATGTCCTTCCTTAGGTAACTC
>CBDVAV010000481.1:0-4242 GCA_965372055.1 uncultured bacterium
ATCGAGTCTACTACAGTGGAGCGGCTTGATTTGAAGTCAAGGGAGATAAAAAAGACCTGGGTTGGGAATAAAAAAGATTGGGAAGAAACAGCTTATCAGTTGATAGCCAAGAATTTCGGCTTCAAGATAAATAGTCAATGTTTTTCAGATTTGGCTTGTAGCTTGCCATATAAACTTATAGTTAAGCACTCGGATAATTTACTGCAGTTGGAAGCATTGTTATTCGGCCAGGCAGGGTTATTGGAAAATAAATTGGTTGATGATTATCAAAGGGAGTTGGCAAAAGAGTATGGTTATCTTAAACATAAGTATGGACTAAAGAAGAAGATTAAATCTTTTCATTGGAAGTATTTGAGAACACGGCCTGCGAATTTTCCTACTGTAAGAATAGCCCAATTTGGAAAATTCTTGTTGAGAAGGAAAATGCTATTTGCCAAGATGATCGAACTTAACAGCTATTTGGATTTTAAGGAATTTTGTAGCGTTGAGTCCAATGGATATTGGAAAGACCATTACAATTTTGGAGTACTTGGTAAGACTTCAATAAATGGTTTAGGCACAAAATCAATTGAGAATTTGGCCATTAATACCTGGGTACCACTTCTCTTTTATTATGGAAGAGAAAGAGATGAGATTAAATTCGTGGACAAAGCGTTGGATATATTGCAACAATTACCAGCAGAAAAAAACAGCATAATCAATCAATGGATTAAAGTAGGGGTTAAAGCCAACTCCTCATTCGAATCACAGGGACTCTTGCAATTGTTCAATAGCTATTGCACCAAGAGACGATGCCTTTCATGTAAAATTGGGGTAGATTTACTTAAGAGGTAAAAATATGTTTCTGGTAGTAATCTTCCATTCATTATTGATCTTATTTCTTGTATATAAACTGTACCATAAAATCGGTGTAGGGCCGATCTCAAGGTTTTACTACCCAGCAGTTTTTTTTAAGATTGCAGCCGGCATTGGAATTGGCTGGGTATATCTGTACCATTATCAACTGGGCGATACATTGCTCTTTCACCAGGTTGCATCTTATCTGGCGGATCTGGCATTTACAGACCCCGTTATATACGTAAAGGCATTATTCAACCAAGAAGGGACAATCATTAACGGAAATAGTGAATTTGTAAATCAGCCAAGGACATTTCTAACTGCTAAAATCCTTAGCGTTTTTCATATTATTACTTTCAAGAACTACTGGCTTTCGTCAATTTACTTCTCTCTTTTTAGTTTTTATGGGTTTTGGATGTTGACCACAAAACTTGTCAGAATTTACCCGCAATCAACTTTTGCGGCCATAATTGCTTTTCTTTTCTTTCCATCTGTAGTTTTTTGGTCATCTGGGATAACAAAAGAAAGCCTGTCATTGGGGTCAATGATGTTTCTCGTTGCTTCCCTTTTGAGGTTTGTTAAGTTTCAGGGAAAAGTTAATCTCAAAGAACTGATTTGGACGGCCCTGATGATTTTATTGTTGGTGAATTTAAAGTATTATTTTGCCATCCTTTTTTTACCGGCATTATTTGCCATCCTATTTACAGTTTTACTGGTCAAGAAATTTCCACTATTCAAATCAAATTGGTATTGGGAAATACCTATTTGGATGTTTTCATTCTTTACCATTGCCTTGATAGGAAGTTTGATGCATTACAACTTGAATTACAGTAATTTATTGGATGTGATTGTTGCAAATCATGATTCATATTATACTCATTCAAAATCCGATAATTTAATAAGGTTCAATCAATTAAAACCAGAAATGAGCAGTTTCATTGAGAATTTCCCTATAGCCGTTTTTTCGGGGGTTTTTAGGCCGTTGATCTTCGAGGGAGGAAACCTATTAAAAATTATGGCAGGTGCAGAAAACCTACTGCTTTTAATACTATCAGTAATATCTTTAAATCGGTTGAAAAATATATTTAGATCGGATGACAGAATACCAATGCTGACCATAGTGTTGTACACAGTTGCCCTGGCTGGCTTTCTTGCTTTGTCAACTCCCAATTTGGGTACACTGTTCAGGTATAAAATAGGATTTCTGCCCTTTTTCGTTTATTTGGTTTTGTCGGAAGGTACTCTATTAAGTATGTTTGGACTAAACTCAGGAGCAAACAATAAATAAATTCCAAACATGGGTAAACCAATTATTATCATAGGTGCGAAAAAACTTGGCAAAATTGCACTTGAGATATTTAATAGTAATGATATCATTTCTTACGGATTCCTTGATGATGATGAATCTGTACACAATACGGAAATTGGAGGATTATTGGTTCTGGGGAATACGGAAGATGAAGAATATTTGAAGCTGATTGGTGACAAGTGTGGGGCTTTTATCGCTACTGATGATACACGTGAAAGAAAATCACTGGTTAAGATGTTAAATGAACGATGTAAGGAAATGCCTGCGAATGCCATACATGTAAATGCAGTGATTTCTGAATCTGCGCACATAGGTTATGGTAATTTTATTAATGCTGGGGTAATTATTGGCAGTGGCTCCAAACTTAGCAATCATTGCATTTTACACACTGGGTCAATAATCGACCAGGATTGTCAGGTTTCGGATTATGTCCAGATTGGGGCTGGGGCGGTGATAAACTCGAATGTTATAATTGAAGATGAGGTTTTCATTGGTTCAGGGGCAATAATTGTCTCTGAAATAAAAATCGGGAAAGGTGCCAGGATTGGCGCAGGCTCAATCGTAATCGAAAATATAAAATCAGGAGCCACGGTTTTTGGAAATCCCGCAAAACCAATCGATTGATCAGGTAAGAAAGTAGCCGATTTTTATATGGTATTTTGAATAAATTAGTGTAATTAGTGGTTGGATAATGCCCTATATATGTCTCCGATTTCTGATACAGACCTAATTCTCAATAAAGATGGTAGTGTTTATCATTTAAATCTTAAACCAGGGCAAATTGCGGATACTATTTTAACAGTAGGAGATCCCACCAGAGTATATGCAGTAAGTGATCATTTTGATAAAATTGATTTCGAAATGAACCGCAGGGAGTTCATTACCCATACCGGGATTTATAAAGGTAAAAAGTTAACTGTGATGAGTACCGGGATCGGTACAGATAATATCGACATTTTTATCAATGAGCTTGATGCCCTATTTAACATCGATCTAAAAAACCGAATACCTAAGTCACGAAAAAGAAAGCTGAAAATAATCAGGATTGGGACATCGGGGAGCATTCAGGAAGATATTCCAATTGGTACTCACCTTGTTTCTGTGAATGCGGTTGGATTGGATACATTGATGAGTTATTATGATCTTGGTCAGACTGAATATGAAAATGACATCACTGCCCATCTACAACATAAACTTGGTTCAACTTATACTCCTTACCTCGTATCTTGCTCGGAAACATTAAGAAAACAAATCGCCTACGATATGGTGGAGGGCAATTCCATAACTTCACCTGGTTTTTATGGCCCACAAGGGAGGTTCCTTAGGGCAAAAGCAAAAAATAGAAACATGATGAGGGATTTAATGCAATTCCATTATAAAGACTTCTGGCTTACAAATATTGACATGGAAACGGCAGCATATTATGCTTTTGCCAGAATGTTAGGCCACGAGATACTAAGTGTTAGTGCAATCATTGCCAATAGGCCAAAACGCAGATTTTCCAAAAATACCACAAAGGTTGTAGAGGCTTTGATTGAAAAAGTCCTTGGTAGAATATGAATTCGTAATCTGTAGTTAATTCTGATTCTCCATGCTGAGAATCCTGCTGGAAAAGTAAGTGGGATTGTAACTGTTATAGAATCCTGACAAAATCCTGTGTGTTATATGGGAGTAAATCAACTCTTCATCAGTTTTTCCTTGCTTTCCTTGCCAGAACACCCTCTGTGGATGTTTTTTCATATCCTCAATATATTCTACAGCATGCTGGTATTGCACATCTGTATACGATAACCGAAAGGTGGTTTTTACAGTTTTTACTTCACTATTGTCCATTTCTTATCAATATTAATTTTCTACACCGATAAATACGTTGCAATGTATGTGCCATCTTGTAACTTATTTATAATCAGTAATATATATATTAATTTCATCATTGTTAAAGGCCAAAATGTTCGCTAGTGGGCATTTGTGGTCGCCAGGGAACACAAGAAGATGAATAATAATATTTAAGGAAGGTATAATGGTCAAAAACACTTGGCAAAACTAATATAAATAGCTGATTATTAATTCTTAACAATAGGTTTAATGAAAGTGGT
>CBDVAV010000482.1:0-4234 GCA_965372055.1 uncultured bacterium
ATTAATTTTTCAATTTTCATTTCTATCAGAAGCTGAATCCAAATTAACGAACCACGGTAACCTGAAAAGATTTACTACCTGATACCAATACGTAAACACCCATTGGCACAAAGCCTCCATTTTGGTTGGTTGCATCCCACTCGGTTGGAGCATCTAACTTTTTAATTAATTGTCCATATCGATTGTATACTTTAACCATACCCTGATATGGCACATAAATAGATTCACTTTGGTTATCATTGTTGGGGGTAATAATTGGCAATTGGCAAAATTTCTCTGTTTTATTGATTTCAATTTTCCTATCCAGTGTTGCGGTACATCCAATAGCATCGGTTACTATTAGGTTATATAAACCCTCCGATAAATCTTCCAAGCTGTTACCTCCTACTGGAAATACAATACCTTGTCCATTCTCAAGGTCAAGGAGTTCAATGCTATATGGAGGTTTCCCTCCAGAAATACTTTCATAATCAATAGTGAGGCTTCCTTTTTTTATACAGTATTCGTTTTCAATCTCCACAACTATATTGTCAAGGTTTATGGCTTGATTTATGGTAAGTTCAAATTCATAACTTTCAAAACATAATCCTGATTGTATGATTATGGTATAAGTCCCGGCAGTACTGTTTTCCAAATCTATTTCCCCTGCTGAGGGATTGATGATTAAACCTGGCTGTGAAGAATAGATAACTCCCAATGACCCATCAATTATTGGGCTGGGGTTTGCATCACTTTTACAATAAATGATATTCGGGTAGCTAAATGTGTTGAATCTTCCTTCCAATGAAATCACTTCACTGATGCCATTTTCTGCAAATTGACCTGCATTGAGCAATCCATTCCCAAAAATTGCATCCACGTCATTTACTTCGCAATTTAGGCCACTCTTCCAAACCTTAAATATAAAAGCATCCCCATTTATAAATCCAGGGTTAAAGGCATCCTTTCCGTAAGCGGTGATGAAAGTATTATCCCCATTCCAAATTGTGAATCCCGCACATCGTTCTCCTACATCCGTAGTATAAAACACTCCAATAGCATCCCCAATTTCAATTCCCATTTCCCCATTTATTAAAATGCTTGCATCATTTTTTATGAAAATGGTATGGTTTACAGAGGTAGGAGTAAAATTCCAGGACGGAGGTTGGGCAATACCAATCCCTGCACTCAAAATGAGCAGCCAAATAAGTGATATTTTAAATAATTTGTCCATCCTGGAATCTGTAATTATTTCCTGATTACAACTTTATCAGCGATTATTTCTCCATCCTGACCAATGATAACAGTATATAATCCGTTTGGAAAGTGGCTAATATTGGATTTGATATTATTATTCCCTGCACTTACTTTCACACGCTTATCAATCATTTGTATACCTTGTAAATTGTACATGGCAATATTTATCTCACCTTTTTCATCTGCATGATAATTGATATTAAGAATACCTGA
Source organism: uncultured bacterium (assembly GCA_965372055.1). Lineage (GTDB taxonomy): Bacteria > Bacteroidota > Bacteroidia > Cytophagales > Cyclobacteriaceae > CBDVAV01. The sequence continues at coordinate 1,450 of CBDVAV010000482.1, forward strand.
TGATGGATTGGGATAGATCATAAAATCGGATTGTCCTGTTTCACTTGCCAATCCCCTCTCCACTTTGCTTATCACATGAACTGTGTTGACCGCAAAATTCCCTGTACCGTAACTGTAGCTTGGACTCAATGTGGTTTCTTCCCCAAATGCTTTTCTCCAAACCCGATATGCCATTTTTTCCCCTTCGGATGCCCCGAATACTGTCAAAGCCAAGGCCTCCCCTTCATATACCACTGCCCCTAACAACATTTCCCCACTTTCCGCAAATACCCCTATTTCATCACCTTCCTCCAATCCAAGGCTGGACAGGGCTTCTTTCGAAAATACTACCACCGCATTCTGTGGTGAGGCCGCTCCCGGTATAAAATGTTCTGCAATAGCCCTTCCAGCAATTCTACCACCATTTGGAACTGGATTTGATACTGGGTAGGTAAAGGTTATGGCATCCGTGGCCATGATTTTGTAGGCCAGTCCCGGTTTCATTAAACCGATCTCATCAATGGCAGGGCTTATGATGTGCTCGGGGATGTAGTTATATACATCTGTTGTACCGCTGGCACATTCCATACCCTGGGCAAATATGTAATTTGTTCCCAAAGGTGCCAGCATCTCTGTTGCCGGGGCTTCGTGGGTATAATAGTATGGCAGGAAGTAGGGATAACTGCTGTTCGGGATATTGATGGTGGTCTGTGGATCAACCGGATCGCCGCACACTTCTATATTCACTGCGGCCGGGCTATAGATCAAATAACCTTCCAATGGGTTCCAGGTACCAGAGACAATGCCGAATTCCGGGGCGTATTGTATGGCCCCTGCTGAATTTTTTACAATCACATTGCCAGCTTGGTTAAATATATTGCCCATCGATTGGGAAGATGGCACAACATTTAACGAGATAAGGTTCCATCCCTCGCACAGGCTTACAAATTGGCTGCGGCATTTTTCCAGTGCCGTGATCTTGCTCAGGGCATTGGCCGTAAAGTAGCCCCCTGAAAATGGATAGTTGGTATCCCAGGTGGCACTGGCTGTATATTCCTTTTCGGTAGTTGTCTTGTAGACTTTAATGCCAAAGTTTTCCCCGGCATCAAAACCGTCTTTTTCAGTGGTGGAAGGATCATCGCCCATGGCAGTGAGGGTTGTATTTGCGCCTGTCCATTTGACTACATCTGAAGCACCTAGGCTTCCATCATCCCCGGTAAAGAACAACCCGATGAAATCGCCAGTCTCAAGTCCCTGTCCTTCAATATTGACAGCTACATCTGCAGGGATGGTGATAATGTGGGTTTCAGGGCCTCCGTTGATGGGAATCCAAGGTGCAGGCATCCATTCGAAAAAGTAGGCCGAGCCAGCTGCTATTAAAGTATTTTGGCCATTTTCATCTTCCTGTTCCTCGTAAGCGCCGATGAGAATGTTTTCGCCATCCATGCTCACGAACATGCCAAAGCTATCATGTGCAGCCCTATCCGAGTGCACCACCTTTTGCTCCAGGTTCCATACCCCGGCATTGTCACGTTGAAATATATAGGCAGATCCGGCATCGGTTGCGGTATTTCCCTCACTGCCATCCTCATCCTCGCTTTCGCTCCCTACAATAAAGCGATCTCCCGAGATGCTCACGGAAGCTCCAAAATAATCTTGTTTTTCCCTAATAGGAGCCATAACTTTTTGTACTTCACTCCATATACCGCTCTCATTTCTTTTAAAAATATAGGCAGAACCTGATTGATAAGCAGAATCTAGTCCGTTTTCATCATTATCATCATATACATCAGCTACCACCGCATAATCCCCATCAATGCTTACATCTACCCCGAAATGGTGATCCGCTTCCCTATCGCTTGCCACAATTTTTTGAACTTCGTTCCAGGTACCGTCATTGGCACGCTGAAAAATAAAAGCAGCCCCAACAAAAGCTACAGAGCCAGATATAAGATTTTCCCCATTTTCATCTGTTTTATCACCTAAAGCACCTACAATCAAGTCGTTCCCATTTAAACTCATTCGTCTACCAAAACTTGCAGCAGCTGATGAAGTGGATGGAAAAAGTTTTTGTGAATAAACCCAATCACCTGCCACCCGCTCAAATACATGAACTGCCCCGTTATACCATCCTTCGTTTTCTGCCACCACAACATAATCGCCATCAATCGCTACTGCAAGGCCAAAAAAGTCTTCATTCTGCCGCTGCCCTACCGGTTCAGTGATTTTTTTGACTTCATGCCACACCCCCGAAGCGTCCCGCTCAAAGATGTATGCGGAACCTGCAGCATTTATGGTATTGGCACCATTGGCATCCTCATCTTCACGAGAGGCGCCCACGATGGCATAGCCTCCCGATATGTCTACAGCCTTACCAAATTGATCCTCCGTAGCCCTGTCAGAAGCCGTTATTTTCTGTGCCAAATTCCAATTGCCGGCATTGTCCTTTTCATAGATATAAGCTGACCCTGCCTTTTCAAGCGGGTTGGCCCCGTTTGCATCTTCGTCATCTCGTGGCGAACCGATGATGGCATAATTGCCAGAGATGCTGGTTCCCCAGCCGAACCACTCTTCAGATGCCCTGTCCGGCGCCACTACTTTCTGTATTTCATGCCAGCTCTGCGCCTGTGAAAAAGCGGTTAGCCCCAAAAAATAAATGGCTGCTAAAACAAATATTTTAATGAATTTCCGATGTCTTTTTAAATTTTGAATAAATTCCATAGTTGTATTATTATCGTTTCTATTTTATAAACGCTACAATTTGATGATGCAAAAAGTAACCCCTCATCAATTATTTTAAACTTTA
>CBDVAV010000483.1:0-4234 GCA_965372055.1 uncultured bacterium
TGTAGGATTGATCCTGGGCGGTGCAATGGGGAATGTAATTGATTCAACTTTCTACGGTGTGTTATTGGACAATGCCCCTTACAGTGCAGCAACGCCATGGTTTCATGGTCAGGTAATAGATATGTTTTATATCGATATATGGGAAGGGAGAATTGCCAGTTGGATACCATTAATTGGTGGGCAACATATTGCCCTTTGGCCAATCTTTAACGTGGCAGATGCTTCTATTTTTGTTGGAGTAACAATCATTTTGATCTGGCAGAAAAAATTCTTCGATATCAAAAACGAGAAAGCCGATGAATCTGAGGTTACTGAGACGGAGGAGATTTCAGGTGAAACTGCTGATGCAACAAACTAGTTAAGGAAATTATAGCTATAGAAATACAATTTCCTCAATAAAATTCTTCTTGAACCGATTGTTGATCATTTCCATCACTTTTGACTTTGACATGTTCAGCTCTTGTTTAAGAGGTGCAGAGGTAAGCTCTACAAACATCTTTTTGTCCTTAATATAGATTTTACCCGTTCGTTTGGCTATTGCCTTCCCCATCATTGTTTCCCAAGAGCTTATTAATTGGGTTTCCTGGAATTTCCCATCAATATGATAAGATTTAAGCAAATCCTGCATCGCCTCTTTAAGGGGTGTTGCTTCCGACTTTCTCCCTGAATCTTCAGGTGAATATTTTCTTTTCATTGTATGTTATCGTCCTCCAACATTGAAATAACTATAGCAAAAACCTAAATTAGCAAGAATTTATAATTGATACAATTCATCTTTAAGTAAATGGCTCATTCTGCTTATTTTTCATTTACTGTCTCCAATTCATTAACACCATTGTTTTCAATAACAAAGTACTTTGCTGGGAAATCATAAGACTCCAGCAGGGCTTTTGCCCTTTCTGCCCTGGCATCGGTAATAAACAATTGCCCAAATGATTTACTGCTTACCATATTCAGCAATTTCCCGATCCTGTTTTCATCTAATTTGTCAAAAATATCATCCAGTAAAAGTATTGGATTAAATTTCTTTTCCTTTTTTATCAACACGAACTGGGCCATTTTTAATGCTATTAAAAACGACTTTTGCTGTCCTTGTGATCCATACCTTTTCAATTGATGTCCGCTAATTTCAAATTTGTAATCATCTCGATGAATTCCAGAGGAAGTCCGTTGCAACAATAAGTCCCGGTTAAGATTTTTCAACAAAGTGTCAGCAGTATACTCTTTCAGGAGATCAGATTCATATCTAATGGTGACCTCTTCCTTATCATCAGATAGTTGACGGTAATGCTCTGTGAATACCGGAAGATATCTTTTTAAGAATTTTCGACGTTCATTAAAAATATCTTTCCCGAAGCTGACCATCTTGAGATTGTAGGGTGTCAACAAATCCTCATCAATCGACTTTTTTTCAGCAAATTGTTTCAGCAATGCATTTCTCTGCTTAAGGACCTGTTTGTAATTAAGCAGATCATTTAAATACCTCTTGTTCATTTGCGATATTATTCCGTCAAAGAACTTCCTGCGGGCTTCACTGTGATCACGTATTATATCAGTATCATTTGGAGCAATAAGTACCAGGGGAAATCGTCCTATATGCTCACTCAGTTTTCCATAATCCTGGTTGTCTGTTTGAAACAGCTTTTTTTGCCCTTTATTGAAAGAACAAATTACCTTGTGTGTGCGATTGATGATTTTGAACTCCCCTTTAATGCTGAAAAAGTCATTGCCAAAACTGATATTTTGTATATCCTTTGAATTGAAAGCGCTTTTGGTTAGGGAAAGATAATAAACGGCATCCAAAAGGTTTGTTTTCCCAGCTCCGTTATCACCTAAAAAACAATTGATTTTATCAGAAAAATTGATGTGCAATTCCTCATAGTTCCTGAAATTAAGGAGTTTAATACTTTCGATAATCATATACTAGTCAGCGATTTGAAATACCACTTGATTGGAAACCCTATATATTCAATTTGTTTCTCTTTTACTTGATTTTGTTTAATTTCGCAGTTCAACTTTAGTAAAGGACCCTGGTTATACTGGTTGAGCTACAATTAAATCATTTCGATATGGCGAATACCAAAAGCAAACAAAAACCCAGCAAATCAAAAACCATCAAACCTAAGTACTCTAAAGATACTTACCTTTTTTGGTATCAGACTATGTTTCTGATGCGAAAGTTTGAAGAAAAAGCAGGACAGTTGTATGGTCAGCAAAAAATACGTGGATTTTGCCATCTCTATATAGGCCAGGAGGCAAGCGCTGCCGGATCCATTTCTGCTCTTGAGAAAGGTGACAAGTACATCACTGCTTATCGGGACCATGCACATCCCCTCGGTCTTGGCACAGATCCAAAATACATAATGGCCGAACTTTTTGGCAAAGAAACTGGAGTGTCAAGCGGTAAGGGAGGATCCATGCATATGTTTGATGTTAAAAATAATTTTTTTGGGGGACACGGCATAGTTGGCGGCCAGATCCCCATGGGGGCAGGAATTGCTTTTGCTGAAAAATATAAGGGCACCAAAAACCTTTGTATTTGCTATATGGGAGATGGTGCCGTGAGACAAGGCGCTTTTCACGAAGCAATGAATATGGCCATGACTTTCAAGATCCCTGTTATATATGTGATTGAAAATAATGGTTACGCGATGGGAACTTCAGTCCAACGTACTTCAAATGTTACAGATCTCTATAACCTTGGCGATGCTTACCATATGCCATCCCATGCAGTGGACGGCATGGATGTGGAAGCAGTGCATGAAGCTGTCTCGGAAGCTGCAGCCAGGGCTCGAAAAGGGGATGGCCCAACTTTACTTGAGTTCATCACTTATCGGTACAAAGGCCATTCTATGTCAGACCCAGCTAAATATCGCTCTAAAGAGGAGTTGGAAGAATACAAATTGCGAGACCCTATTGAACAAGTAAAAAAGACTATCCTTTCAAATAAAATTGCTACCGATAAACAGTTGGCCACCATAGATGCAAAGGTAAAAGCCCAGATTGACGAGGCAGTTAAATTTGCCGAGGAATCAAAGTTCCCCGATCCGGAAGAAGCTTTCCACCACGTGTACGCTCAAAAGGATTATCCTTTTATCATGGATTAAAGGCAATTTGATAAATGAAATCTATTGAGTACTTTTGCATGCTGAATTTTTAACTACATGGGAGCAAAGAAGTCAAAGAAAAAAGAGGAACACAAGAGTGCATTTGAAAGCTCTGAAGTATTGGCAGAACAATTTTCCAAAACGGAAGAATTTCTTGTCAAATATAAAACCCCGGTCTCGATAGTAATTGGAGCAATACTTCTGGCAGTTTCTTCAATATTTATCTATAGGTATATCAATAACAATAACAACGAAACCGCCAAAACAGATATGATTCAGGCGGTATATTATTTTGAGTCTGACAGCCTTAATCTCGCGTTAAATGGGGATGGGAACAATCTTGGATTTTTGGATATAATTGATGAATATGGCAATACAGAAACTGGTAACCTGGCCAACTACTATGCAGGGTTTATTTTTTTGAAGAACGGCAACTTTAACCGGGCTATTTCATACCTTAATGAATTCAGCACTAATGATATCCTAATTCAAGCCAGAGCCTATAGCCTGGTTGGGGATGCATATATGGAATTGGCCGGTTATGATAATGCCGTTGATTATTATACAAAAGCAGCGGATTACAAACCAAATAAATATTTTACACCAACCTATTTGCTAAAAGTTGCCCTTGCATATGAAAAATTATCTGATCTTCAGAAAGCGAAAGATATTTATCAGAAAATTGTAGATGATTTTTATGATAGTAATGAAGTACAAAAGGCCAAAAAACATTTAGCCCGGCTAGAGGTACTTATATCGTCTTAATTTTGACAATACTTTATCCCCTGGCTAAATGTCAAGTGCAGATAAAACCCTTGGTTCACAAAGCCCCCAAAATCTTCAGGATATTAGAAATAAAAGTATTGCCATTATCGTTTCTGAATGGAATGATGAGATAACAGGATCGCTTTATTCGGCAGCTTATCAAACCCTTCTGCATTACGGGGCATCAAAAAAGAAAATTATTACTAAAGAAGTCCCAGGTAGTTTTGAATTACCCCTTGCCGCACAATTCATGGCTCAAAAGAAGAATATAGATGCTGTAATTTGTCTCGGCAGCATTATTAGGGGTGAAACACCTCATTTTGATTATATCTGCCTGGCAGTTGCACAAGGAATTAAGGATG
>CBDVAV010000484.1:0-4225 GCA_965372055.1 uncultured bacterium
GAAATATTCTATCAAAGAATCAGGCCCTGATCTCCCTGGGAACTTCTGCTGCTATCAGAACCACTGTGAAAAAGCCAATAATCGATAATAAAATGAGGGTTTTCAATTACGTTTTGGATGATGAAAACTTCGTAATCGGTGGAGCAAGCAGCAACGCCGGGAATGTAATTGAATGGTTTGAGAATAATTACCTGAGCCAGCAAGCTAAAAGTATCTTTCAATTGGCCGAACAAGCAGATGATGTTGATCCAAGCTTGATGTTCAGGCCTTATTTATTTGGGGAAAGGACACCATTTTGGGACCCCGATCTTACAGGTGGATTCATGGTAAAAACGGAAAATTACAATCTTGCTATATTATCAAAATGTGTATTGGAATCATTGGCAATTAATATCCACTCCATCTTTTGCACGGTTGAAGAAATGGTAGGTAAATTTGAAGAAATTACGCTCAATGGAGGCTTGACCCGGTCAAAGTATTTTTGTCAATTATTGGCTGATATTTTTAATAGGAAGCTGAAGGTAATTGAAAGGGAAGATAACTCGGTTAAAGGGGCTGCCATGATAGTAGCCATGGAAATGGGAATCATCGAAAATTATTCGCAATGGCAGGCAGAACCTGGATCTTTTATACAATTCATTCCCAATTTTATGGCTCATAAAAAGTATATTCCGAAAATTAATAATTTTCATAAATCCATAACTGAAATAACAAGATGAGTATCGTTTCCATTTTAATCCTTATCTCGTCAATACTGTTACTTTTATTGCTGGTAATAAAATTCAAACTCAATGCCTTTATCTCACTACTTCTGGTTACCATATTTTTTGGGATTGCCGCGGGACAATCCTACGAAGAAATAATCAAAAGCATTCAGAAAGGTATGGGCGACACCTTGGGATTCATAGCCATCGTGGTTGGCCTGGGTGCAATTTTTGGTCAGGTTTTGGAATCCTCGGGAGGTGCTAATGCCCTGGCCTCCCATTTGTTAAAAACATTCGGGGAAAAAAGATCCTCGCTTGCATTAACATTAACAGGTTTTATTATTGCCATCCCTGTATTTTTTGACGTGGGTTTTATTCTTTTTGTCCCTGTTATTTATTCCCTTGCCAGGAATTCAGGGAAATCATTATTGAAATATGCCATTCCCCTGCTTGCTGGCCTTGCTGTGGCACATGCTTTTGTCCCTCCTACCCCAGGCCCGGTCGCCGTGGCTGATATCATCGATGCAGACATGGGATGGACTATTTTATTTGGGATAATGGTTGGCTTGCCTACGGCCTTGATCGCCGGCCCATGGTTTGGAAATTATATTGGAAATAAAATTAAAATAAATGTCCCTTCTGATGTTAAGGCCGAGGGCAATGACACCAATCTGCCTTCTTTTCGCCTCATTGTAATATTAATTACAATTCCCCTGGTTCTCATTTTGGCCAGGTCTGTTTTAGGCTTACTGGTTAAACAAGACATTTTGTCCTTAACTTCTGGAATCAGATTTTTGATCTTCGTTGGACATCCTTTTTCAGCATTAATAATTGCCACTTTATTATCAATGTACTGGTTAGGGATAAAACGGGGATTAAATCCGGCCCAACTTAGGGATTTAGTAACCAAAGGTTTGGGACCTGCTGGCATAATTATTTTAATTACGGGGGCCGGGGGGGTATTTAAACAAATGTTGGTTGATACTGAAATTGGGAGCCAACTGGCTGAAATGTTATTGGCAAGTCCCGTCTCCCCTTTGATTTTGGCCTACCTGATGGCTGCCATAATCAGAATTACCCAGGGTTCGGCAACAGTAGCCATGATCACTGCCGCAGGATTTATCAGTCCTTTTATAGCAGAAGGAAGTTTTACAGAACCTTACAAAGCATTAATAGTACTAGCTATTGCCGCTGGTGCAACTATATTGTCCCATGTCAATGATAGCGGCTTCTGGTTGGTCGGGAAATACCTTGGGATGACCGAAAAACAAACACTGCAATCATGGTCGGTGATGGAGACTATTGTATCGGTTATAGGTTTCATTTTAATCCTTATTTTGAGTTTTTTCATAAGCTAATGGAATTAAAAGTATGGAAATAGGAATAATCGGTTTAGGCAAAATGGGCTTAAACATTGCCCTCAATCTGTTGGGGAAGAAACATCAGGTCAGTGGATTTGATCTCAACCCTTCATCGAGAAAACAATTCTCAGATGGTGGTGGACATTCGGTAGAATCAATACCCCTTTTATTAGATCACCTGAATAAGCCCAGGATTATTTGGATAATGGTCCCTGCAGGCGAAGCAGTAGATCAGGTCATTGATCAGCTTATCCCTGCCCTTGATAAAGAAGACATTATTATTGATGGTGGTAATTCATTTTATAAAGACTCCATTAAGAGATTCAAGAAGTTGGCGGAACATGGCATTGATTTTATGGATTGTGGTACCAGTGGGGGATTAGAGGGAGCTCTTAAGGGAGCCTGCCTGACCATTGGTGGTAATCAGGAAGTATTCAAAACTTGCGAACCATTATTAAAAGATATTGCTGTTCAAAACGGCTACTTGTATACTGGAGGCCCCGGTTCAGGTCATTTCGTAAAGATGGTACACAATGGAATTGAATATGGAATGATGCAAGCCATTGGAGAAGGTTATGAAATAATGGAAAAATCCGGATTTGAACTGGATTTAAAAGGTGTTTCCAGTGTTTGGAGCAATGGGTCTGTAATAAGAAGCTGGTTGATTGAGCTTTGTGAAGATATTTTTGACAAAAAACCAAATCTGGACGGCATTCCCGGGGTAATTGCTTCATCGGGAGAAGGAAAATGGTGTGTTGAAACTGCCCAGGAACTGAATGTAGAAACCCAAGCAATGAAAGCTGCCCTGGAAATGAGGGAAAGATCTAAGGTACAGCCTTCTTTTAGTTCAAAACTGTTGGCAAGTTTGAGAAATCAATTCGGGGGACATGAGATTAATCCTAGCACCAATTAGTTCTTTCTGGAGGATGTGATTTTGTAAAATGCCGTAGTTTGTTCGGTCGTCATTCCTGTAGATGTTAACTAATTCGAGGACAGAATTATAAATTAACTAAAATATAATCCTACGTAGGCAGGAATCTATATTGGACTATTTAGACTATCATTCCGATAAATTATTTTTGTAGGAAATCTTTATTTGAATGAATATATTGGACGTTTTCAATAATCGGGACACAATGATGTATTTAGTTAATAATTTAAAAAGAAGAATACCAGTACTGCTTTTGATAACTGCCGTTCTTTTTCAAATTGAAGAAAAATGTTTTGCCCAAACTCATGCTAAACTGAGTGGAAATTATGAAAAATACAAAGAGGCTTCAATAACCCACCGTCGTTTCAAACATCAAGATATCGTTCCATTAATTGAAAATCTAAAAGATCAATTTAATGTACAAAAAGTTGGGGCATCAGTTGAAGGCAGGTCAATTTACATGGTTTCTTATGGTACAGGGGAACAAAGTGTATTGCTTTGGTCACAAATGCATGGCAATGAATCAACCGCTACCATGGCGTTAATGGATATTTTTAATTTTTTGGGCGGAAATGATGAACATAATGAACTAAGAAAATTACTTAGGGAAAACCTGACCATTCATTTTATACCAATGCTAAATCCCGATGGAGCAGAGAGATTTCAACGCAGAAATGTCTATGGTTTTGACATCAACAGGGATGCGTTGCGGTTGCAATCACCGGAAGCAAGAGCCCTTAAGAAGGTTCGGGACAGCCTTGAAGCCGATTGGGGATTTAACCTGCATGACCAATCGAGGTATAATGCCTCCGGTCTATCACCTAAAACAGCTACCCTATCCTTTCTTGCGCCTGCTTATAACTATGAAAAAGACATCAATGAAAAAAGAGGGGATGCCATAAAACTTATCGGGGTGATCAATAACATTATTCAAAAGTATATTCCTGGTAAGGTTGGCAAATACCCTGATGATTTTGAACCCCGGGCATTTGGCGATAACATACAAAAATGGGGAACCAGGACGATATTAGTGGAATCAGGAGGATTAGTTGATGACAGGGAAAAACAAGAGATCCGTAAACTGAACTTTGTGCTTTTATTATCTGCCATGGAATCCATAGCCACTGGAAGTTATCAGGATTACTCCTTAGAAGTTTATAACAACTTACCGTTTAATAGAAGTGGCAGACTGCATGACCTGCTGATCAGGAATGTAAAACTTGATTATC
>CBDVAV010000485.1:0-4218 GCA_965372055.1 uncultured bacterium
TTTTATAATTCCGGAGTATTGTGGCCATTGGCATAACGCAAGGGTGAAATAATGCAAGTGAAATTCCAATAATTTGTCTATCGGATTCATATTATTAATATATATATTAATAATATTTATTTTAAATTAAATATTATTAAGTTTTATATTACCTTTGTTCTCCAGAACACCCTGACTTATTCTATAAAGATGTTAAAAATGACTCCTCGAAAGGACATTGATTGAGGCATTTAAACAACAAGAATAAATGGCTAAGAAACTACCAATATACTGCCCAAGTTGTGAGTCTGGGTTAAAAGTAAGCAGCTTACAATGTGACGTTTGTGAAACTACAATAAACGGACTATTTGATTTACCGCAGTTGCTGAAACTAAGCCCGAAAGAGCTGAGTTTTATTCTGGATTTTGTGATAAGTAGTGGGAGCCTGAAGTTGATGGCAGGAAAATTAAAATTGAGTTATCCTACGGTTCGAAATATGTTGGATGAAATTATTGGTAAACTTGAAATACTTCAAAAATGATTAATAAATTAATAAATCCATTTAGATACATCGCTGGGTATAAATCACTAACGATCGGATTATTAATAATTTTTTGTACATCACTTGTCAGTGCTTTTAGCCATAAACATTTCCCGGATATCATTTCTGTAAAAACAAGCCCAGGCTATCCCTTTTTGTATTTATTAATTGAAAATACTTCCATTTGGATCGTGTTTTCAACAATTCTTTATGTGCTGTCAATATCTTTTTCAAAATCAGCAGTACGCTTTGTGGATATTTTTGGCACTCAGGCTTTTGCAAGGCTACCTTACTTCCTTGTTTCATTTGTTGGTTTTTCTGGTTCTTTAAAACTATTCAACCAACATATACTCTGGACCGCATTGCAACGTGGAGAGCCTGTTGATCTTTCGATATTAGATGCTACAATAGCCGTATTATTATTGGTATTTACCTTGTTAATGACAGTTTGGGTAATTCTGCTAATGTTCAATGCATTTAAAGTTTCATCGAATATTAAGGGAAGTAGGCTATTTCTACTTTTTATAGTTTCAGTTATAGGTTCTACAATTATCAGCCATTATACATCAAGTTATCTAACTCATAATTTTTTCTAATATGAAAAGAGTAATAATACTAGCAATTCTCGCACCAACACTATCCTTTGCAGATGCCCAGGTAATTGATACGATCTATGTCCAGGTGGATGGATTTAAACTACATACGGTCTTGTCGAAACCTGACAATGACACGAATTCCCCTTTGGCAATAATTATTGCAGGTTCAGGCCCAACAGATTTAAATGGGAACCAGCCAAATATGCAAAACAACAGTTTGAAATTTTTATCAGCATCACTTGTAGCCAAAAATATCGCTACGGTTCGTTTTGATAAACGCGGCATTGCTAAAAGCGCCAATAGTAATTCTAATGAAACGGATCTAAATATTGATCTTTATGCTAATGACGTGATTTCATTGGTTAACCATTATCAGCAAAAAGGATATTCAGACATCTATGTCATTGGCCATAGCGAAGGTTCATTAATCGCGTTGATTGCAGTTCAAGAATTGCAAATTAAAGGCTTTATTTCAATAGCAGGTGCTGGTAGTTCAGCGGATGAAGTTCTCAAAAACCAACTAAGACCAAAATTGCCCGCCGCATTTTTTAATCAAGTAGAAACTATTATTGACAGTTTGAAAAATGGACATAAGGTCAATAATACTCCACCTCAACTTAACTCATTGTTTCGAGCCTCAGTTCAGCCATACCTGATTTCGTGGTTTAAATATAGTCCCACTGAACTTATTGGAAACCTCGATTGCCCGGTATTGATAATACAAGGAGATAAAGACTTACAAGTCAGCCTGGAAGAAGCTAAAAAGCTCGAACAAGCTACTTCAAATGTAAAATTATTAATTGTAAGCAGCATGAACCATGTGTTAAAATCAATCTCTGGGGATACTCAAGAAAATGTTGCTTCCTATATGAATCCTGACTTGCCAATCAATCCGGAATTAGTCACCGGGATCACAGAATTTATAAACCAAAGTCAAATACCAAACAGGTGAAAAAAACGCAATTGGGTTCAGTATTTATTGTTATCATTTTATCAGTTGCTGTATTAGTCCTGTATAACGATCCGGATTTTAGAAGCAATATTTTGACCATGGCAATCTTAGCCATATTACTCTTGATGTTTTACAAACTCACTATAGAAGTTACTGATGAAGTCATCAAATTCTCATTTGGCATAGGCGTAATCAAGGGTAGCTATAAGTTAAGTGAGGTGAAAAATTGCAAATCTTTAAAATATACACCATTAGGATGGGGAATCAGGTATAGGCCAGGCGTGATTTTGTATAACGTATCGGGCAACAAGGCTATCGAGCTTGAAATAAAAGATAAAAAAAGGAAAGTCTGGATTGGCACGAATTCCCCTGATGAGCTTGTCGAGTATATAAATTCAAAAAGAAGCGAAGAAACATCAATGCCCAATCCTTAACAATATTTTAAACTTCAAAAAAAATGATTAAATGGAGTAAAATAATTTTTAGTATCCTTATTATTCTCTTGGCAGCTATAACCTGGGGATATTTCAATATCTGGCGGTCGCCCAAATACTTTCTTGAAAAAAATACATGTGGTGAATTTGACAAGGTTTTGTCAATGCAACAGTATGGAGAATTAGTTAATTCCCACGAAAGACCATTCATTATTAGAGAAAACAACGTTTTGGTCTTTGGCTCGGAGCATATCATGGATCCAGATCATGAGCAGAATAAAACTATTGAAACTAAGTTTGAGGAGTTCAAGCCTACGGTCGTTCTGGTAGAAGGCCGCCTTGGGTTCCATATTCCTTACATTATGGATCCAGTTAAGAATTTTGGTGAAATGGGTAAGGCGGCAGCACTAGCCAAAAAACATAGAATACCAATTTACTCATGGGATGCCCCCAAAAATGAGCAGTTAAACGCTTTAAAAGAAAAATTTAATTCCGAACAACTGGCGTTAAAGGAAATCCTTAACCCTTACTTTGGTAATCTTAGGTTCGGGAAACCTGAATCACCTGAAAAATATGTAGAAGATTTCCTGCATAGGGCAGAATTGGTGGGTGTTCAAGATAAGATTAATTCTATAGCTGACATTGACAGGATCTGGAAAAGGGACTTCCCTGCAGAAAAAGACTGGAGGAATACAAGTGACCAGTGGGGATTACCTGTCTATTTATCAGAAATAGCGGGCTATTCCAATTTTATCAGAAATCAACATCTGGTTTGTGTAATAAACTTGCTGAGGGAACAAGATGAGAAAGTATTTGTGATTTGTGGAAGTAGTCATTCGGTTTGCATTAAAGACGAAATAACAAAGGGCAATAAGCTTTTTTGAAGGCTGCGGGAAGCGATGAAGATTGCGCAAAATGGCTTTTGGGCCTTCATCAGGAATTTTTTCGAAGAGAAAGCAGGATTGAACCATATTTTAATAACAGGTTAATTTTAAAAATTGAACCGGCACCTGATTTTGAGGTTTATGTTAGTCGAAAATACGTACGCGAGTTTAGAAATTGGCTGTATTTATTATACTTTCAGGGCATATACTCCCGTTTACCCCAAATTCTTCCTATTCGTCCCAAACAAGTTGCCATTTCTAATTTCCATCCGTTTAATAGTTCTACTAACATTAATTTAAACTAATGAGTGATTCTTTTCAAAAAACTTTTCTTATTGGCAGGATTTTCAGATTCCTAGTGGGGTTGTATTTGCTTTACGATATATTCCCTACTTATCAAAGTCTGGATATGAATGGCATTTTGTTACGGTTGTCCATAGCTGCCCTGCTGGTAATTTTTTATCTGTTGCTTCATTTTTTAATTACCCGATTTACACCAAACCTAAATCCCTGGTTTGGCGCTTTTTTAGCGTTTGTCACGGTAATTGGAACTTACATCCTGGGATATGGCGGACCCGCTGCCACTGGTGCATTGACATTCCTTGGCGTAACTTTAATAGTAGCTGCAATCAGGGCAGACCCCGGTTGCGAGGTGATGTCAATCCCTGCAGTTTTTATGGGGAAACATACACATTTAACCTGTTTGCTTTTTTCACCCATAGATTGGGTAGAGAAGAAAGTGGTTGCACACGGAAATGAAAAGTGAAAAGTGTAAAGTACAAAGTAGTCCATGGGCAGTAGTCCAGGGGTTTTACTATGACATCTTTATCAG
>CBDVAV010000486.1:0-4215 GCA_965372055.1 uncultured bacterium
GCCAGGATTTCTCCTGATAATGGGGTTTTTAGAGGGCCTACATGCTTCTCAGCTTCGGCACTGCCAAAACTATCACCCTTTTTTATGCCGGCGCCAGCTTCCTGGATTTGTACTGCCACAAAATACCCATTGGTTTCCTGGATCAATGGACTCATTCCAATTACCGCTTTATCATCTTTCAGGTCTATCCAGAAATGATTTTCAGAATCATAAAATAAATCAGTCCTGACATCATATTTACCAATCTTTTTCATTTCATACCATTAATTAATCTAGTGTCATGTCAAGTATGTACCGATTGGTAATTATTAAGTTAATTTTTAATAATTCCTCCCTCTTAATCTCCCTCCAAAGGGAGAAATCAACGGCTTAACTTAATAATTCCCCTCAACTTTTAACGTTACTTGAAGCCTAACTTGACCCTAATGCTTCATCAATGAGCTCGGCAATGTCTTTCACCAACAGTTTGCCATCATTACCCGTAGATTTAACTGCATCTTCAAACCTAGAAACTTCATAGGGGCAACAAACAGCTAAAACATCGGCTCCGGTTTCAACAGCCTCCTTTACCCTGTTCTCGGAAAGTCTTTCATTAACGTGGTCGGACATAAAGCCATCGAGCCACATTCCACCGCCGCCACCGCCGCAGCAATAACTTTGCTCCCTACATCGTCCCATTTCTATTAATTCCACTCCTGGGATGGATTTTAAAACACTCCTTGGCGCTTCATATTCACCATTGTGCCTTCCCAAATAGCATGGATCGTGGAAAGTAACTTTATAATTTAACGCTTTATTTAATTTGAGATCTTTCATTAACGGAGCTAGGTAAGTGGTATAATGCACGACCTCATATTCACCTCCATACTTTGGATATTCTTTTCTTAAGGCATTTAATGCATGTGGATCGGTTACTAATATCCTTTTAAAATCATACTTGCTTAATGTCTTTATATTTTCTTCTGCAAATTCCTCAAAAAGACCTACTTCCCCGGCAAGGCGCTGAGAATCACAGGAGCATTTCTCTTCAGTTCCGAGTATTCCAAAATCCGCATTTAGTAAGTTCAAGATTTTTGCCAAGGCTGCGCTGGCATCTTTGCCTCTTATATGATAGGCAGGATAACATTCTACAAACCACAGCAAATCAACTGCCTTATTAATTTCTTTCATGATCGGCACCTCAGAGTTTGTTTCCTGCACCCAATTTGCCCTCTTCCTTTGAGATTCCCCCAAAGGATTCCCGTATTCAAAAGTGTTTTCGAAAACCTCCTGAAGCTCCTCTGGCACGTTACCATCCATTACTGCTTCTTCTCGTATTGATGGCATAATTTTGATCATATCCACCTCTTTAGGACATACGCGTAAGCATTGCATGCAAGTAGTACATTTCCACAAATCATCAGATTTGAACAGGTCCTCGCCAATCAGGAGCTTTCTGTACACTTTCATTGGACCATATTCCCCAACCGCATCCACTGGACAAACAGGAATGCATTGGCCACATTGATAGCACCAACCCATGGATTCAGCTTCCTTAACATCGGTAACTTTATCAAGTGATGTAGTATCGTAGTCAAATAAAACTCTTTGCTCAAACATCCGATTCCAATCGGCTGTCAGTTCTATTCCATCAACAACAACTTTTTCCTTTTCTATTATTTGATTCTTATCAACTGGCATATTCCTTATTTAAGATTTTCTTTATCTCCCATAAATTATGAAACAGCAAATTATGCTGCACTAGGAACCTTATGGACACCTAGCAATCTTCTTGAAAATTCACTTAATCCGGGCATTACATTGTTAAATTCTTTGGTCATCCTCATTCTCAATACCGTATAAGCATAGATCACGTACACACAACAAAGAAAGACGTCGGTCCCAAACAATGTTCTACTGATAAACTGAAACTCTGCTGCTTCTGCAATTGAGTGCACAAAAGCTACCCCATTACCAACTTTCATATAAATTTCCCCCATCGAATTTCCTTCCAGGTCAAAACCTTCGGTTGTAACCAAAGGTACTGCTCCTGTTTTATTTTTGGGATCCCACATCCATCTAGCCCAGAGCCAATATTTATCCGGAAATGCAAAATGTAGCAACTCCCCGGCAATTTCACATTTCAGACTGGAATTAAGATTATCAGATTGCTCATAGAAATCCTGAAACCTAGCTGCAATATCATTTTGGCCATAAAGCAATTGAGTAACAGTTTTTCTAAACTTATCCACAGGAAATTCGTCCATCACTTCTTTTGTCTTCCTCTTGGCAACAAAAATGTTTTGAAGTATTTCCTTTTGATCTTCTTCGGATAGTTTCTTCAGTTTATCTTGCTGCAACTTATCTTTAAACAACAAACTTTTCTCTTCCAAATCCTTGGCAATAGCCACTAATTCATCTTTATCGACCTTTTCAAGGGTTTCCCTCATAAATTCCTTAACCGCTTCCAGATCGATCAGCTGCCTCATATCAAATTTGAGGCGGATACACTAACTTTTCTTACTGAAGCAATAGATTTCATAACACCAGCACCAGCTGCTGAAATGGTATCTTCAAGGTCTGCTGGGCCGGTACATGCGCCAGCTGCAAAAACACCCTCCACTTCAGTTGAAACTGTGTTCAGTGCTCCTCCGGTAGTTTCTATAAACCCAAATTTATTTTTCTTCAATCCGAAAATATCCGCTACTTGTTTTGTTCCCTCGCTTGGCTCCATTCCAACCGCTAGTATCACGATATCCATGGGGATTTCCATCGGGCGGCGCAATGTGACATCTTCCCCTTTTACGATCAATTGATCACCCTTTTTAACAATTTCAGTGGCTATTCCTTTTATGTAGTTTACTTTATACTTCTCTTGGGCTGGCCAATAAATTTCATTTTCCCAATAGCCATACATTCTCATATCAATATAAAAAATAAAGACTTTACAATCAGGAACATGCTGGCGCACTTCAATCGCCTGCTTTGATGATATGCCACAACAAACCTTAGAGCAGTATTCGTTTCCAATTTGCCTGTCTCGCGAACCTACACATTGAATAAAGCAAACCCTTTTGGGCTTTTCGCCATTGGAAGGCTTGACAAAATTGCCCGCTTTGAACATTTTCTCAGCGTCAACCAGAGTGATCACATCATCGTGCTCATAATAACCATATTTCTGGGTCTCACGACCTGGATCAAAATGTGTAAATCCTGTGCATACAATGACAGCCCCGCACTCAATAACCTCTTCTTTGTCATTATTCAAAACTTTGACCTTGAAATCTCCCACTTCGCCTTCTGAGCCAATGACAGTGGCATTCAACATGATCTCGACATCGGGATTGTTTTCTACTGCGGCTACCATTTCATCCATAGCTTCCCCTGCATCGCGCATATCAGGAGTTAACGCAGCATACCCAGAGGCATCCGGTGTTCCTCCAAGCCTATCTCTTTTTTCAACCAGGATTGCCTGGTATCCGAGGTCGGCAACTCCGCGGGCAGCTTCCAATCCAGCTGGGCCACCACCAATTATTAATATTTTTTCGTTAGCCATATCTTTTCAATTTTTTTATATAATTGATTAGTCTAAAAATTTATTTGTCGGCATCTTCCCAAGTCAAAAATTCCTTTTTGCCAGTTTTTATCATCTCTACTTCAGCCTCAAATTCTGCCCATGTTTTATCTACATCAATCCCTATTTTTCTCAAAAAGGGTTTATTATCTGTATTGTGCCAATGCAATTGCAATACTTTATATGGGTGTGCACCCATGGCCAAGGCAGCCACTTGGGAATCGGCCATTACTGGCAAACCCACTTTTTTATTATGGGCCTTACCGGCAAACTGGCTTTGATCAAGGGTGGTCACACAGCCTGTATCGTGAGTTACTGTAATATCGGGATTTACTTCCTCAATCATGACCTCTATCTTTCTTTGTACCGCAAAAGACCTGGAGAAATCCCGTGATACCAAGATATGTCGAAATCCAAACCCACAGCAATCAAACCAGGTTGAATAATCCCCAACATTTATTCCAAGTGCTTCAAGGGTACCCGTAACAATAGCAGTTCTCTGTGCCCCGTAGATTTCACTGTCATATATTGCATCCTCTTCTACTAATTTATGGTAATGACATGCCGGATGTACGGTGGCCGTAATATTGCTCATATCAACTACCTGCCTTTCCGCAATTCTATCTTTCATAGCCAACACCCATTCGCTATAATGCACAACT
>CBDVAV010000487.1:0-4212 GCA_965372055.1 uncultured bacterium
TGTGCATTTCAATGGTTACTCATGGTAGTGCATACAAGGATTCTGTTGATATTACCAAAAAAATAGTAGCCAAAGTAAAAGCCCCTCTTTCTATTTTAGTAGCTCCCCCGGTATTAAACAAGAAGAAATTACAGGTGTTTAAAGATATTGGTGTGGATATGATAGGAGTGGGCCTTGACGGCGTTTCCGAGAAAATTTTTAAGCAGCACAGGACGGATGTGCCTAACGGGTCTTTAAAATGGGACAATTACTGGGATATAATCAATTGGTCAAGGGAGATTTTTGGCCCATGGAAAGTGAATGTTCATACAGTTGTAGGTCTTGGGGAAACCGATAAGGATATGGTCAATATTTTCTTTCATCTAAAGGAAAATCAGATTTTACCATATCTCTTTTCTTTTAATCCTGAACCTGATTCACGCATGGGAAACTGGCCTAAAGCAACCATTACCAGGTGGAGAAGGATTCAATTGATCAAACACCTGATTGAAAAACACGATTTACAGCCAGGATCAATGGAGTTTAATGAAAATCAGGCAATTGGAAGACTAAAGATTGATGACGGAAATATCCAGGAAGCAATCAAGACCTTAGACCAGGGAATCCCATTTATGACCGATGGATGTCCGGGAGAGAATGGAGAGGTTGGATGTACACGGCCTTACGGCAGCTACAAGCCTAGTGAAACTTTTAGGGATTTTCCATTTATGCCAGCCAATGATGATCTGGCAGTGATTACTAAAGAGCTTGCATTAGATGAAATACTGGATTAAGTAACTTATGTTATCTTCAGTCAAAAAAAGGAATATTGAACACCGATTAACGATTTTTGAATTACGAAGTAAGAATTTGAGGAATGAACAAGTTTGATTTGGAAGAAAGATTGATTGAATTTTCAGTTTTGATAATTCATATAGTAAACGAGACATCTAAATCAAAAGCCGGTAATCATTTGGCAGGACAATTAGTTAGGTCGGGAACTTCGGTAGCACTGAATTACGGAGAAGCACAAAGTGCAGAATCAAAAAAGGATTTCATTCATAAAATGAAAGTGATCTTGAAAGAATTAAGAGAGACATTCATCTGCCTGAAAATTATCCATCGATCGAAATTGTACAAAACTGAAAGGAAAATAATTGAAGCAAAAAAAGAAAACAATGAACTGATTTCAATTTTTGTAAAAAGTATTGCAACAGCACAGAAAAATCATAGATAAATATTCAATCATAAATAAATCAAAAATCGTTGATCGTTAATCGGTGTTCGACATTCAAAAAAATAAAAAAGATCAGATTTTTGCAAGACCCTTACATGTCATGTTGAACTTGTTTCAGCATCTTAGCATTACGCTGAGTAGACCCTGAAACAAGTTCAGGGTGACAAGATGAGGTATTATATAAAATCAGATATTAATTAGTGAAAAACAAAATAAATACTTAGAACTATGAATATTATAGTACCAATTAAACAAGTTCCGGATCTGGTGGAAGAACTGGAGATTGATTCCTCAGGGAAAGATCTGGACAAGGAGTGGTTGAAATACAAACTCAATGAATTTGATGACCATGCCCTGGAAGAAGCATTGCTAATAAAAGAAAGCCAAGGGGCAACTGTTACTGCCATTGCACTGGATAGCGATGACATAGATAAAGCCTTATTTGCAGCTTCTGCCAAGGATGCTGACCGAATAGTAAAAATCACAGGTGATTTTGGAGCTTCAGTTTCAAGCCATCAGGCTGCAAAAGCTATGGCGAATGCCATCCAAACTATGGATTACGACCTGATAATGACTGGTGTTCAGGCCGTGGATGACCGGGATGGCCAGATGGCGGTTTTACTAGCACATTACTTGGGCATTCCTCATGTTAGCGTGGTCACCGGGGTAACCCCTTCTGGAGATAAAGTTACTGTTCACAAAGAATACGGAGGTGGTTTGGTAGCAGAATTTGAGGCTACATTACCGGCGGTTTTAGGCATTCAAGCAGCAAGCCAATCTCCCCGTTATGTTCCGGTAGCAAGGGTACGAAGGGCAATGAAAACCGCAACTTTAGAGGAAATACCAGCCGGGGATATAAGTGTAAATGCAGGGTCATCTATAAATAGAATGTTCAAACCTGAGAGTGGTCAAGGAGCAGAAATGCTGGAAGGATCAGCAGAAGATCAGGCGAGCAAAATAATCAATATTTTAACAGAAAAAGGAATAAAATGAGCAATCAAGTATTTGTATTAGCAGAACATATAAAAGGCCAGCTAGAGGATATTACCTTTGAAATGCTGGGAAAGGGCAAAGAACTGGCAGGTAGCCTCGGGTCAGAATTAGTAGTGATTTTACTTGGACATAATAGTAAAGGACTTGCTGATCAGTTGGGAATCGCGGATAAGTTGATATACATTGATGACCCCCAATTGGCAGAATTTAATCCTGAGGCTTATGGTAAAACTGTTTCAGGTTTGGTTCAGGCAAATCAACCAAAGTTGGTAATGATTGGCAATACTTCCATGGGAATGGATGTTGCAGCAGGTGTATCTGTAGATGCTGATCTTCCATTGATAGCCTATGCCAATAGTATTACAGTTTCGGGGGTTTCTGTATCGGCTGTAAGTCAACTTTACGGTGGAAAAGTAAATGTAGAATCACAATTCGATGGAGAAAGTAATATAGTAACAGTTATTCCGGGATCATTTCCTGTAGAAGCTGGTAAAGCTGATGGAACACCTGCAGTTGAGGATGCTGCCACACCGGATCTTAGTAGCCTTGGTATTCAATTCAAGCAATTGATTGAGCCGGAAGGGGGCGATGTGGATATAACCCAGCAAGATATCCTGATAAGCGTGGGGCGTGGTATCCAGAGTGATGAAAACCTTCCCATGGCTGAAGAACTTGCCTCGAAATTAGGCGGCGTCATCTCATGTTCAAGACCGATTGTTGATAGTAAATGGCTTGGAAAAACCCGGCAAGTGGGGAAATCTGGATTAAAAGTCAAGCCCAAACTATACCTGGCACTTGGCATTAGTGGAGCCCCAGAGCATATTGAAGGAATGAAGGATGCCGAACTGATAATTGCAATTAATTCCGATCCCAATGCCCCTATATTTGACTATGCGCATTATGGTGTTGTTGGTGATCTTTTTGATGTAATCCCAGCACTGAGCAGTAAGTTGTAAATAGTAAATCACTAATGAAAAAGTAAAGGATATACTTGTACTTTAACTTAATCTAAATTTATAACCATGGTGGAGACCAGAGAAATTTTCCGGAATTTCCCATTTATGCTACAGATGATTTTTTACCTGGTAGCATTCGCATCAATTGCCGTTTTTATTTATGGATTCTATTTGCGTTATAAAAAATATAAACGTGGCAGGGAATCCGGGAGGTTCAATAACCTGATAAGTAGATTTATTAAAGCTGCCGCCATCATGGCAAAAAATTCCACGGTTTTTAAACGGGATGCCTATGCCGGAATGGCACATTGGTTGATTTTCTGGGGGTTTATTGTTTTATTGATCGGTACAACCATAGTGGCCCTTGATCATGATTTTCTAAGGTTTTTGGGAATACATCTTCTCCAGGGCAAGTTTTACCTGGGGTTTTCATTTGTCCTCGATATTTTTGGAGCGCTTTTTCTTATTGGTTTGTTGATGATGATGTTTCGCAGGGCTTCAAAGCCTCCGCAGTTGGATTACTCTCGAAGTGATTTGAGTCCTGAACAATATAACAGAAAATCCTACTCTAGCGATGATAAAATTTTTCTCTGGCTTTTATTCCTGATAGGAGTTTCAGGATTTATCATTGAAGGTGCCAGGATTGCTGCCGACCGGCCCGCTTTTGAAGTATGGTCCCCCGTGGGTTGGGGAATGGCCGGGATGATCGATTCATTCGGCCTTAATGATTTCTCAAATTCTTTGCACATGTACACATGGTGGTTCCATGCTGTGATGGTGATGTTTTTCATTGCCTATATACCTTTCTCAAAGGCCATGCATATGTTGGTTGATTATGCCAATCTAATGTTTAAAGATGACCGGGCAGCAATAAGACTTCCGGGTGTAACTGATGAGCAAATGAAGAAGGGAATGGGCTATCAGCAAATTGAGGATTTCACCTGGAATGAACTGCTGGGTTTCGATGCTTGTACAAAATGTGGCAGGTGCCACGTGGCATGCCCTGCCCAGGCTGCTGGCACTCCACTTTCACCTCGTGACTTGATA
>CBDVAV010000488.1:0-4210 GCA_965372055.1 uncultured bacterium
CGAAAAAATAATCAGCAGTCCCCTGATCCACCTGCACGTATCGAAGAATATCAGGATACAACGATTAGTGAATGATTATGGCCCTTTAAATAAGGAAGAAATAACCAAGGCCATATCCAAAATCGAGAAAAGACTGGGAAACCTAAATATGAAAATGGCCATTAAAGCTTTGGATAAAGATGACCTACAACAAACTGCTGATATTTTATTGACTTATTATGATAAAGCATATCATCAATCATTTGATCAAAAAAGAGATAATTGCATCTGTACTATCAATACCGATGAGGCCAACCCTAAAAAATTAGCGTATACAATCTTGCAAGGCATTAAAGAGGAAGCAATTTAGAATGGAGGAGGTTAAACTCACACAATTCAGTCATGGTGCAGGTTGTGGCTGCAAAATCTCACCAAAAGCCTTGGAAGAAATCTTAAAGTCTTCAGAGATACCCTCATTTGATAAAAATCTGCTAGTGGGCAATTCATCAAAAGACGATGCTGCCGTATATGACATGGGAAACGGTACAGCAATAATAAGCACTACTGACTTCTTTATGCCAATCGTGGATGATCCCTTTGATTTCGGCAGAATTGCATCTGTAAATGCCATCAGCGATGTATATGCCATGGGAGGCACACCAATAATGGCAATCGCTATTTTAGGTTGGCCGATAAATGTGCTACCTGCATCTGTGGCGAAAGAAGTCTTGAATGGCAGCAGAAGTATTTGCAAAAAGGCCGGTATTTCCTTAGGTGGTGGACACAGCATAGATTCACCTGAACCCATTTTTGGCCTGGCGGTAACTGGCATCGTGGAAAAAAAGAACTTGAAAAGAAATAACTCTGCAAAGATCGATTCACAAATCTATTTGTCCAAACCCCTTGGAGTGGGAATAGTGGCCACCGCACATAAAAAAGGAATTGTACTGAATTCAGATCTTGATGTCGTAACAAAATCTATGTTATCCCTGAATGATATAGGCACTAAACTAAGCCATTTGGAATATGTTAATGCCATGACAGATGTTACCGGGTTTGGGCTGTTGGGCCATCTTTGTGAAATGTGCGAAGGTAGTGGCCTATCATCAGAAATTGAATTTAGTAAGGTGCCTAAATTCGATTTTCTCAATCAATACCTTGAAAAAGATTGCATACCTGGAGGAACGGAAAGAAACTGGAACAGTTATCAAGACAAGATATCCCCACTTGATGATTATAAGAAAAACCTCCTGGCAGATCCTCAAACCAGCGGAGGATTATTGATATCTGTAGACGGTGACAAAATAGAAGTGTTTGAAGGTTTCCTAAAAACCCAGTCTATCACAAATCTTACTCCGATCGGAAAGCTAGTTGAAAAGAGAAGCGAAATGATAGTAGTGAAGTAATAAAGTCAACTGTCTTTTGGCACACTGATGTCACGGATAAATGCAGATAAAATCGGCGAGAATCTGTTTAATCCGATTTATCCGTGTGCTTATTTATTGTATCATCCCACAAAGAGGTATAGTTAGCATATCAATTAACATCTGCAGGATCCACCCTACTGGGTGTCTCTTGGCCAGAAACAATGGTAGCTGCGGCTTTTGCAATGGCCTTTATGGTGTTTGTCATATGGTCAATATCCAGTGTCTCTACTTCGTCACTCACTTGGTGATAGTCTGGGTCTACATCAATTGGAGTGGTACTAATAGAGTGTGCAGGGACTCCCAACCTGGCCAAGGTGGCATTGTCCGATCTATAAAACAGGTTTTGATCAGGATAGGGATCAGCATAAAATTCATATTGGGTATTTCCAACAGCCTTTTGCAATATTTTTCCAAAATCGGATTTATCAAACCCTGTGATCCAAGCTGTATTGGGGCCTTCGGTAGCACCTTTGCCAATCATTTCAATATTAAACATGGCCACTATATTATCTGGATTCATTGCTTGTGAAAAATACCTTGAGCCATAGCCGCCTCTTTCTTCAGCAGTGAAAGCCACAAAAATCAATGTTCTTTCGGGTTGCTCCATTTGACTAAAATATTTTGCCAGGCTAACTACCGCGGTTGTACCAGAAGCATCATCATTGGCTCCGTTGGCAATGCTATCCCCTTCGATTGGTGGCCTAATACCGATATGATCGTAGTGAGCAGAAAAAAGCACAATCTCATCTGATCTCTTACCTGATATTTTCCCGACAATATTGGAAAGGCTAATTTCAGACACATTAGCAGTTATGTTAATACTGAATTCTTTGGGATTGATTTCATCAGTCAATATAAATACAAGATTGCCCGAATCTTTAAGTTCCATCTTATAAGAAGAACCCGATAAGAATTGTTTATATCTACCGAACAACTGCTCATGGGCCTTGTCCACCAGCACCAGTACATTCTCATCAGCATTTCTTAGCTCGCCATAGATATCCCTGATATTGCCGTCTGCACCAATGACTTCTATCTTTAACCCACTGTTCTGATCCCAGTCAATCCCACTAGACTTAAGTGCGGCGAAATAGTCCTGATCTTCAATGGCGTTTCCATTAATTATCAAATCTGCACTTTCTATTTCCAATGAGAACATTTTGAAACGTTGCTCATAGGTATCCAGACCATCTAAAGTCTCTAATCCAATCTTTTCAAATTCCCCTTGCAAAAAGATGGAAGCTTTTTCAATTCCGGGCGTAAATACTCGTCTGCCTTCCATGTCATCGGAGCTTAAAAAACTGATGATGCGTTTTACTTCTCCTATTTCTATTTCTGGTTCTGCTGGCTGGCATGCAGCTAGGCTAAACATAGTGGTTACTAAGAAAACAGATGTAATACTTTTGTTCATTTTTATTGATTTGATTAACAGGCAGCTAAAATAAGGATTTTAGCTATAATGAATGACATAAACTAATCCAAAATTAGCTTAAATTATTTCAGCCCCTACTCCAACGAAGAATAGATAATCTCTAAATCAGAATTTGTAATCATGAAAAATGGGTTAGAAGATATCTTATCCTGAAACAAGCTTCCCATTTCTCCAAACAGGCTAATGTTTTTGTCGTTCACTTTGTATAAGTCAGTAAAATATAGTGAGGTGTTCCTTTCAATGGGCAACACTTTTTTCACATTGCCATCAAAATCAATTTTTGCCATAAATGGATTTGTCCCGCCATCCCCGGCAGTGACTTTATACTCTTTTCCTTGCTGGTCTTTTAAGTATGTGAAATTCCCGAAGAATGCATACCCGTCATAAAGGTTGATAACATTATTGAGTTGTCCGGCCAAAGAAAACTGACTGGTCCACAATGGCTCTCCCATTGATGTCAAATTAATGGCGGTCATATAATGGTTCTCTTCAATTGGGGTATCCAGGTCCTCTCCCCAAAATGTGAGCACGAATGAACTTGAATTTTCATCGTAGTTGATAAATCGTGGAAATAGGTCAGTCTCCAGCCTCTTAGCTATTATTTCTGATCCTTTTTCATCCAGGTACACAAAACTGTTTACTACGGTGGCACTATCAAATCCAAAAGAATTAATTACCAAGACACATCCTTCCTTGGTAACTTCCATTGCACCTACTTTATGGTTAGCGTCAGCACCAGCACTGTCTATTTCAACATCATAGTTCTTAATCCATTCCAGCTTTTTACCCGGACTTATTTTGGCCACGAATATTTCTAGGTTATTAATTTTCTTGTCCAGGATATTCACACCAGCCACGTACATGGAATTATCTGAATTGAGTTTGACATGAGTGGTCCTGAACTCATTTGCAATGATAGAATCGTAAGGATTCTCAACAATATATAATGGAAGGGCTTGCCTTTTATATTTTACTTCAGTTTTAACTGTATCAGTAATTTCCAGTTTAGGTGTGATACTTGATCGAACTTTTTCGACAACCGAACCAAACAAAGTCTGCACATGACTTTGCTCTAGATTAAGGTAGTTTTCCAATCCTTCTACCCCATTGTAAAATTTGTTTAGAAATTCTTCGTGCCTTTTTAACTGTTCTATATTTAATCTCTTTTTTATCTCATACAAAGAGCTGTCAGCTACTTTGGTTTCATATATCATTTCAGTGAAATAGGTTAGTTTCCCATTTAAACCTACTGTTGAAGATGTATCCAGGGAATTGAGATATCTTTCCTTCAATATAAAATCTTGTTTGTATTGTTTGTATTGTAATAAAGGAACCAAGGGATTTAGATAATCATATTTATTGAGGTTAAATA
>CBDVAV010000489.1:0-4210 GCA_965372055.1 uncultured bacterium
TGAAAAAACTCGGAATAAATGTCGACAACATGGATTACGTGGTTGCATTAACTGGCAATCCCAACACTGGAAAAAGCACTGTGTTCAATGCATTGACAGGGTTAAGGCAGCACACTGGCAATTGGCCAGGGAAAACTGTGACCAGGGCAGAAGGAGGATTTTCCTTTAACGAGAAAAAATATAAACTGATTGATCTCCCTGGAACCTACTCACTTCTTTCCACTAGTCATGATGAAGAAGTTGCCCGGAATTTCATCCTTTTTGGAAGGCCGGATGTTACAGTAATCGTGGTTGATGCCGGAAGGCTTGAGAGAAACCTCAATTATGTTTTGCAAGTGTTGGAGATTACCAGTAATGCCGTGATATGTCTTAACTTAATAGATGAAGCTAAGCGACATAATATCTCTGTTGATGAACGATCATTAGCCCGTGATTTGGGAATACCAGTAGTGCCAACCTCTGCTCGATTTGGAAATGGGATACCAGAATTGATCCAGACTATTCATGGTGTAGCCACCAGGGAAATTGTGTGTAAGCCATACAGGATAAAGGATATTCCCAAACACATTAACAAAGCAGTAGAAAAATTAAATAAGGGCCTAATGAGGCTATATCCAAACCTGCTAAACAGCAGATGGATAGCTATCAGGCTCCTCGAAGGGGATAAACGTATTATTGAAGCATTAAGAAATAACGAGTTGGTTGCATCTGACTAAATAATTTGATGGAAACTAAAGAAAATCCAAACGAAGAAATAATTTCCCTAGCCTCGGATTTGAGATGGAATATTGGCGAAGGATTTCATGATACCCTAGCGGAAACTATTTACTCAGATGCCTCCAGAATAGCCGGGAAAGTAGTGAAGAAGGACAATGTCCCCAATAAACTTACCATTGACAGTGCTATAGATAAAATAGTTACAAGCCGTTTATACGGATTTCCATTAATGATATTCATCCTTTCAGTAGTCTTGTGGTTGACTATTGCTGGTGCCAATTATCCCTCATCATTATTAGCCACATTGTTGTTAGACCATGTTTATGGTTTACTTAAATCTTTATCAGCAATGATTGGATTGGTATGGTGGCTTGATGGTTTTTTAATTGATGGTGTGTATTTAGCACTGGCCTGGGTGATTGCTGTGATGTTGCCACCTATGGCTATATTTTTCCCACTGTTCACCCTGTTAGAGGATTTGGGTTATTTGCCACGTGTTGCATTTAATTTGGACAACCTCTTCCATATGGCAGGAGCACACGGAAAACAAGCATTAACCATGAGTATGGGTTGGGGCTGCAATGCTGCAGGGGTTATTGCCACAAGGATAATTGACAGTCCCAGGGAAAGGTTGATTGCTATTATCACCAATAATTTTGCCTTGTGCAATGGGAGATGGCCTACTCAAATATTAATTGCTTCGATATTCATTGGGGCTATTGCCCCACCCTATCTTGCCGGATTGATCTCAACAGGATCAGTACTTGGCGTTGCTATGTTGGGTGTCTTCTTTACTTTCGCCACCTCCTGGTTATTGTCGAGAACAGTATTGAGGGGTGAAGTGTCAACCTTCACCCTGGAACTTCCACCCTACCGCCCTCCCAGGATTTTAAAAACTCTGTATACCTCTTTAATTGACAGGACTTTGATTGTGCTTTGGAGAGCCTGTATTTTTGCAGCACCAGCAGGGGCGGTGATATGGCTGGTGTCCAATATACATTTTGGCAATGAGAGCATAGCCTCCTTTATTATTGCCAACTTAGATGGTGTTGGTTTATTTATAGGATTAAATGGTGTGATCCTGCTGGCTTATATAGTGGCCATACCCGCCAACGAGATTATTATACCAACAATCTTAATGCTTACCGTGTTAACAGTAAATATTTCCGGTGCTGGGGAAGGTGCGGGCGTAATGTTTGAATTGGATTCCATCAGTGATACCTCTGAAATCCTTAAAGCTGGTGGTTGGACTTTGCTAACAGGAGTTAACTTGATGCTGTTCAGTTTACTCCACAATCCATGCAGTACTACAATTTATACAATTTATAAGGAGACTGGCAGCTGGAAATGGACAACAGTTTCAGCCATTTTGCCACTGATCATGGGCATTATTGTTTGCTTCCTGGTTGCCCAGATTTGGAGAATATTTGTATAAAAGATGGTTAAAGAATCCTGAATTGCCCCTGACTTTCCAGTGTCTCTTTTAGTAATTTTGAAAACTAGTATCAATTCAAGCTTCAGATTATGGTAAAAGTTGAGGGCTGTTATTAAGTTAAATCCGTGATTTATCCCTTTGGAAGGAGGATTTATAAAAACTTAACTTGTTCAATAATCAATAATTCAATATTTAATCAATCGGGCTCGTTCCAGTGAAAAACGGGACAGGCTATTGCGGAATTTTTATCCTTAATTTTCAAAAAAGGATAAAAATATCCGCAATCTTCTTTACATACTGGGTATAATACAACCTAATTAATCGAACTTAACTTAATAATTACCCGTCAGCACATCCTTGACATGACACTAGGATCTTTTTTAGTAATTTTGAAAACTAATTCACCATAAATTTAACAATGATAAATTCCCATCAGGATACCATTGTTGCTCTAGCTACCCCGGCCGGTGTTGGTGCCATTGGCGTGATCAGAATATCTGGGAAAGAGGCTATTAAAATTGTCAATAAAGTATTTAAAGGGGCTGATCTTGAAAAACAGAAGTCCCATACTATCCATTTTGGGACTGTCAGGGATGATAAAGAAATAATGGATGAAGTTCTGGTGTCTCTTTTTATCGAACCCCGGTCATTTACCAAAGAGAATGTAGTTGAAATTTCAACCCACGGTTCTAATTTTATCATCAAAAAAATAATCCAATTATTGCTCTCAAAGGGAGCCAGGCTTGCCAAACCTGGGGAATTCACCAAGCGCGCATTTTTAAACGGGAAATTTGATCTTGCCCAAGCAGAAGCTGTTGCCGACCTGATTTATTCCGATACCGAAGCGTCACATCTTGCGGCCATGAACCAAATGCGTGGG
Organism: uncultured bacterium; assembly: GCA_965372055.1. Taxonomy (GTDB): domain Bacteria; phylum Bacteroidota; class Bacteroidia; order Cytophagales; family Cyclobacteriaceae; genus CBDVAV01. The sequence continues at coordinate 3,033 of CBDVAV010000489.1, forward strand.
GGATTTTCTTTGGAAATAAAAAACCTGAGAAATGAATTGGTGCATTTTGCTTCAATGATAGAACTGGAATTGGATTTTGGCGAAGAAGATGTGGAATTTGCCAGCCGCGATGACCTGACAAAACTGGTTAACCACCTGATTGAGATTATTGACAAATTATTGAAAAGTTTTGACCTGGGCAATGTAATTAAAAACGGTGTACCGACAGTGATAGCAGGAAAGCCAAACGTGGGTAAATCAACCTTGCTAAATGCATTGTTAAAGGAAGATAAAGCCATAGTTACTGATATCCCTGGAACAACCCGTGATTTTATTGAAGATGAAATCACTTTGGGAGGGATCAATTTCAGGTTTATTGACACCGCCGGATTGCGTGATACGGAAGATGTGATTGAAGCAATTGGAGTACAAAGGACACGGGAAAAAATGAAGCAGGCTTCGCTTATTATTTATTTATTTGATCTGAAAAATGAAACCCGACAAGAGATAGAGGATACTATTAAAACGCTGGATAACCAGAAAGTGCCTGTTATTAAGGTAGGCAACAAAATTGATCTGGCGGATCAAAACTTTATCGTTGATTTAGAGGAAATATCATCGCTGGTTTACATCTCAGCAAACAGCGGTGAGAACCTCGACCACTTAAAAGAGAAGATACTGGAAGTAGTTAACCTTAACCAATTTAAAACAGGAGATCCATTGGTAACCAGCCTACGTCATTTTGAAAGTCTCTCGCAAACCAAAAACTCCCTGGATCAAGTGATCAATGGAATCAACTCAGGCATTAGCAACGACCTGCTGGCCCTCGATATCCGCCATGCCCTGAACCACTTAGGAGAGATAACAGGAGAAATTACTACTGAGGATTTGCTGGAGAATATATTTAGCAAGTTTTGTATAGGCAAGTAGGATCACTGATTAATGGGATTAATGGATTTCATTGATTATCACCAAAATCGCAAGAGTATAGATAACATTGGTTTGAATTTTTGCTTTGACATACTTGAAAAAAAATAACTAAAATTTAAAAGGCCTATCCAAGATTTAAAAGATTAAAAATCAGTGAAATCATTTAATCCAACTAATCTGTGATTCAGACATTTTATTTCTAAGTTTTGTATAGGCAAGTAGGATCACTGATTTAAGGGATTAATGGATTTCATTGATTATCACCAAAA